>DAIOVD010000020.1:0-16127 GCA_036759185.1 Catalimonadaceae bacterium
TCACCTATCAGAATATCAGTTTCGGTCCCCTCATTAATATAACCGAGATAATCAAGGACAATCAAAGTGATGACAAAAATAAGCATACCCAAAGTCATGTAGAGGAGAAATCTTTTTTCCTTTTTATCTTCGAAACGTTGGTCCAGAAACTGCTCAATCCAGGTTAATTCACTTTCCATGCGGGCAAACTGGTGTTGGTTCAGTACAATGTAGTCCAGTGCACCTGCCTTCAATGCTTCAGCTGCTTTGTGTTCTTTGTCTGAATCGCAGAACACAATTACCGCGACTTCATCCCACTTGCTTTTCAACGTTGTGATAATGTGAAGGGCTTTGCTATCTGAACTCTCATTTGCAAAATGTTCGATGTCTAGAAAAACGACCATGGGTGTTACCGAAACCGAGGTCAAACAAACCTCCGGAGAATTGTAAAAAGAAAGCTTCCAGGTTTTCTGATGACTTAATGCCTCCTGGATTTCTTTCTGGCGCTGTCCATCAGATTCAATCACCAACACGTGTTTTTCTCTCTTTGAATTCTTCTTATTCATTTCACTTCATTAACTACATGAAACTACGTACTGAAAAAGGGAACATTTTATGATATCGATCAGGAGAGATAAGGAATAGTTGTTAGCCTGAAGAGATATGGAGAAGTCTGATGATTGGGCCGGTATAAATAAAAAAGCCCCGCACCAGGCGGGGCTTTTTCGCAATTCAATAGGTTGAAATTATTTCTTAATGAATTTTACAGTCTCTTTTCCAGTTGAAGAAGAAAGAGTCAGGAAGTATACCCCTGAAGCAAATTTGCCAGTTGCAACTTCTACTGTTGGATTTTCATAAAGACCACCTTCAAAAGCTCCGTTCAGAACTTCTTGACCAGTGTGGTTTCTGATTGAATAAGTGTATCCACCTTGCTCAGCGATTGTAGCAGTGAAAGCAATTTTGTCTGTTACGACGTTGCTTCCAACGATGTCAAGAGGGAACATTTCTTCAGGAACACCACCTTCGTTGAAGATGTTTTCCATTACTGGAACTGAACGACGTCCACCTTGAGGAACACCACAAACATCTGGAGCAGCTGAACCTGGAGGTGTTTGATAGATGAAAATGTTGTCGATATCATAAGAGTCAGCTCCACCACCGAAATCAGCAGGATTAGAGATGTCAACAAATTTAACGTAGTTAACAACTGGGAAGTCGTTTCCGAAATCTACATCACCATCTTTACACAGGTAGTGAGCAGGACCCCAGTTTACACCATCAGGAGAAACGAAGATGTTCACTTTCTCGAAATAGTTTGGACATGGCTGGTTGTTCCAGGTAGTCTCATACATTTTGAAATCAGCTCCTGGAGTAGCGAATACACCATATGGCAGTTGGAAACAAGCGTGACCACCGAATCCAATTGACCAGAAATTGTACCATCCACTTACTTCACGGGTTGATGGAATAACCAAACCACTGAATTCATTGATGTTTGCATTAGCGAATAATTTACGCTGTGCAACGATACCTCTTCCTGGGAAGTTACCCATAGCACCAACGTACTGAGAAGCAACACCTTGTTCGTAATCACAAACAGGATTGTTAACAGTTTCGTTGTAGTCAGCTACAGCTACCAGACCATCCACATCATACGCATCAACACCGTCTCCAGTGATGTTTTGTGCTGGGTTGGTTTGGTCAGTGATCCGTACATATTTAGCCCACATAAGAGGAGAAATATCGTAAGAACCATTGTGGCAGGCATTGCGCTGAATCCAGTTAATACCATCCTGAGAGAACTCTACAAGAGCAGCTTCAGAAACATTTGGTGTACATGAAGGATCACCCCAGGTAGTTTCATACACTGTGATGTCATCTCCTGGTACGTTTGCGAATTTATCAGAATACGACATCACGATAGATCCACCGAAACCAAGGCTAATGAAGTTCATATCACCTACGATGTCAGACATCTCAGCAACCTTTGCCTGAGTTGGAATGGAACGTGCTGGAATCGGATAACCCGCCTGAGGAGCAGGAGCAACGTTTGAAGATGGATTCAAAGTACGTACAGGAAGACCAACACCAGGAAATCCTGGTACAAATCCTCTTGCAGGACCTTGCTTAATACATAGAACGTCCCAAGTTCCGGCCTGGGCAGTTTGAGCACCCAATGAGGCCAGAGCGCTCATTGCGGCGATTGCTAGAAGTTTTTTCATAAATTTTTGATGATTTAAAGAATTGCGTTGAACAAAGGTGATGCATTTTTTTATTACTTCCAAAAAACTTACATAAATATTTAGAAAAATAATTCTAGTTTATTCTTGGCATAATCCAAATTCACTAATTAATCCCACTAAACTCGCCGACAATCTTCCCCGATCTATCCCACATTTCAATGGTATACATTGTCAAAAATGATCAATGGTGATGCTTAGAATTTATTTTTAAACCGTTGATTTTCTGATAAATACAATCAAAAATTTCATCCTGACACCTGCTTTACTTTTCTGCAAAAGCAGGGTCTCCTGCAAAACAGCCGTTTCTTTTATTTTTGACTCCAATCCTTGCATCCGGAATTTTGAAGTCCTGCATTCTATGAAATGAATATTTAATTCAAATGAAAAGGCTCCTGAAAAGAAAAGCTTTTATACCTTCGCACCCTTAATAATTCAAAAATGGGCAAAGGAGATATCAAATCGAAAAAAGGAAAAATGGCAAATGGTTCATTCGGAAAAACAAGACTTCGAAATGAAACCATGCCAAAGGTAAAAGCCGCCGCAGCCGAACCAGCTGCCAAAGCTGAAAAAAGCAAGTCAAAAAAAGCAGAGAAATAATCTCTGCTTTTTTTTATACCGCTACCTGATAATCACGTAAAGCCTGATTGAGGGAAACTTTGAGATCAGTCGCTTCGGAACGTTTCCCAATAATTAAGGCACAAGGCACCTGAAAGGTCCCACCAGGAAATTCTTTCGGATATGATCCCGGAATCACAACAGAACCCGCCGGAACGAATCCTTTATATTGAACATTGTCCAGAGAGGTTACATCGATGATCCGGGTGGATCCGGTGATGGTAACGCCAGCTCCGATAACCGCCCGCTCTTCAATTATGGCTCCTTCCACTATAATAGATCGCGAACCGATAAATGCGCCGTCTTCTATTATCACCGGATTTGCCTGCAAAGGTTCCAAAACGCCACCAATTCCCACACCTCCACTAAGGTGTACATTTTTACCAATCTGTGCACAGCTTCCGACAGTTGCCCAAGTGTCCACCATTGTTCCGCTGTCTATGTACGCTCCGATGTTTACATAGGATGGCATCAGTACCACCCCTGGAGCAATATAACATCCATATCTGGAAACCGCGATTGGAACCGACCGGATTCCCTTTTCTTCAAAACCGGTCTTCAATTTCATTTTATCATAAAACTCGAGGCATCCTGCATCCATCTTCTCCATCTTGCGAATCCGGAAATAAAGAAGTATCGCCTTTTTCACCCACTCATTTACGATCCAGATTCCTTCTGATTTTGTGGCCACTCTTAAGCGACCCTGTTCCAGTTCCTCGATAACGGCCTCAATTGCCTGAATTGAACTCTTGCTTTCGGTGAGAGAATTATCGTTCCAAATTTCGTTGATTTGAACTTCCATTTGTTGCTATAAAACGCCAAAGATATCAGACAGTCTAGGAACTTTATGCCCGATCCTATCAGATGAATAAAATTCTTCTGGCACATCTGAAAAAGCCTCCATATGAAACACGGATTTTTGATAAGATCGGTAAGGCTCTGGCTTTTTCAGGTGACCTGCAAATTTCAATTCTGGGAAATACGATCGCTTCACTATCTGAAATTCAGATACCAGAAAATATCCGCCTCTATTCCCTTTTTCAAAGCCGGGCGCATTTTTCACAGATTAGCACCGACCTTCTTCGATTCCAGACTTTCCTACATTCTGAACTTCCGGATGTCGTCGTTGTGTGCTCTCCGGAACTCCTGGCACAAGCTGTTATATATAGTTTAATTTATAAGAAAACTTTGGTTTGGGATATGCAGGAGAATTACCCATTCAATTATTCGTATCAGGAAACCTACCGTTGGCCAACGAATAAAGTTCTGAAACTCTTGTCTGGAACTTATTTATCAGCACTGTTACCGTTTGTTCATAAAGTCTGGTATGCTGAACAGATATACAAAGATCAAATCCAAACTTCCCGGTTCTCTGTTATTGAAAACAAAATTGCTCATTTTCAACTAGAAGCTAATCCAAGGCTGGGTCACAAAACATCAAATTACTTCCTTTTCTCCGGATACCTGACGGAAGAAAGTGGTGTGCTGAAAGCATTGGACTTCTTTACATCCTATCAGGTCACCGTCCCTGAAATGGAATTGTTTATTGTTGGATACTGTCCTTCAGAACGATTACAATCAATTCTCAAGAGCCGGGCAGATTTAAACAGAAGTATCCATTTGGTTGGACTTGACCATTGGGTTTTGAGTGACCGGATTTTTGAAATCCTCCAATCTGCCAGAGCCGTGCTTATGCCCTATAAAGAAACTAAGGCGAATGAAAGTAAAATTCCAACCAAACTATTTGAAGCGGCCAGCTTTCAAATCCCAATCATTTTACCCTTCAACAGCCAGTTTCAATCTGTTGCGGCAAAACTGAACGTTGCTGTTCTGGAAGCCAACTTCTCGCATCCGGACACGAATGATTTTATTAAACTGGAATCTGAAATTGCATCAATCCGTGATATTCCACGTGTTACCGCTGATTCGTTTCTGTCGTTTGATGCTGAACAAGTCAACTCAGATATCAGGGAATTTATCCTGCCCGCCTGACCATTTTTTTCCGGACAAACTCAACAATCCGTCCAAATAAGTTGCTGATCCAGTTATTCTCCAGCAGAGTGGAATCGGTCCATGCCTTTCGAAGGAAGAACAGTCCGACAAAGAACAGGAGAAAATTGGTTGCCCACATTCCAACCGGAACATCTACCACGTTTTCCTTGCTCCATTTCTCGCCGGTAATAGAAAGAACATAGTATAGAATAAAGAACAGAATAGAGATCAGAACAGGAATCCCGAAACCACCTTTCTTAATGATCGCCCCCAAAGGGGCACCGATGAGGAACATAATTAGGCAGGCAATTGCCTGGGTATACTTCCTGAAAATCTCAACCGAAAACACATCTAAATCCCGGAAGTTATTTTTCATCCTGTCCTTATACCCATCTGAAAAACTCTGAATGGCCCCAATCTGACTTTGTTTGTTCTCCAGAATGGAATGTCCTTTTTCTACATTCATTGCCACCAGCCGGGAATTCAGACTATCCAGAATGGTGTCCGGTAACTGAAGGACAGTGTTCTTCCTGCCAAAAAAACTAAAATATGTGAGGTAGTTCGACAACAGACTTGATTTCATCCTCCCTCCTTCCCTACCGATTGAATCGATGTCGTTATGAAGTTCATCGATGTTCCGCATGATTTTGTTGGAAGCAAATAACTGGATATCAGTCCGGCTCATTTCGAAAGAACTCAGATTGAAAACAAGCTTGCTGTAATCAAAATGATTCTGTGTAAATTCTCTCTCATTTCCAGGAATGGAAGGTTCTACTTCAGAATAATTATCTCCTCTGTAAAGCTCCAGAATCAAATAGTGGTCGTTCCAGATGGTGTACATTTTCCCTGAATCTGCAACCGTCACATTCACATTACCCCGATCCTGCTGGTGGTTGTAAATCATCACATTACGGATAGAACTGCCATTTGGATCTTTGTGATTGATCTTGACGGCAAAGCCGGGAAGACCATAGTAAAACGTTCCTTCCTTAATATTGAATGCAGCTTTCTTCGTTGTAATATCGTAAAGCAAACTATATGCCCTCAGATTTCCGTAAGGCACAACATTGTTGTTAAAAAAAAAGGCCATCACTGTAAGGCCGCAAACCAGGATAAATACAGGTTGAATGACCCTGAGCAATGAAATCCCTGCACTCTTAATGGCTGTCAGTTCATTATGTTCACTCAGGTTTCCATACGTCATGATGCTGGAAAGCAAAATGGAAATCGGTAAGGCGAGTGGAACTGAATTAATACTGAAGAAAAAAAGCAGCTCTGCATACGTGCGGAAGCTCAGGTTCTTACCGACAAAGTCGTCAAAATACTTGAGCATGAACTGCGTCAGCAAAATGAAAATAACGACAAAAAATGTGAGGACAAAGGGCGGAATAAACGCCTTTATTACCAGTTTATCAAGCTTCTTGAGCATGGTTGACCTCAAAAACCAGGGTTCTTACTTTTCTCTGATCACAGTTTTCAGATTACCGATCAGATTTTCCCACAGCTCTTCCAGTTCCTGACGATTGGTCATATTGGAATAATCGGTAATTTTCAGAAAGGCAACCCTGGTAAGTTCACTTTTTTCGATCTCAAACTGAATGTAAGCCGGATCGATTGTGTCTTCAGTCTCTTGCGATTGAAACTGAAACCGAACAAGTTTGTGAGGCTTGTTGTGGGTCAGTAGAGCCGGATGGTCTGTGTCGTCCCAGACAAGGTTCCAGGCATTATGCAGAGTGGTTGTGGCACGGTCACAAAACCATTGCGACAACCCCACGGGCGTACTAATAAATTCGAACAGGATTTTAGGTGAAGCCTGAAACTCAAACTCATTGGTAAACTTAAATTTTCCCATATTCGGGTACCGTGGTTTTATAAACGGGCCGCAAAAGTAAAATTTTACTTTGAAGATTTGCAATTCTTATACAAAAATCAGTCTTTTGCACTCCCATTTTGGCGGGGTAGCTCAGATGGTTAGAGCGCAGGATTCATAACCCTGAGGTCACGGGTTCGATTCCCGTCTCCGCTACGAAAGAGTTTCTGGTTTCAGGAACTCTTTTTGTTTTTCCAGGGAAGCCATCATGTTCTGTGGGATGGCATGTTTCCAACGTTTATGCGACCAAAGCCAATAGGGCGGGTTTTCCTGAATATCACGTTCGAGTTTACGGGCAAATTCCAGCAAAATATAGTTTTCATTTTTATCCGCCGTTTCTTCAATTTTCTCCACAAATAACTGATAGTAACCCCTGCCAGTCTTTCTGATGCCGGAATAGAAAACCGGATACAAAAACATTTGAGATATTTTTTGTGGTCCTTTAAAAAATAAAGTCGGCTGATTCAGAAACCAGCCTGCAAATGAACCTTCCGGACCAGGTGTTTGGTCAGCTGCCATGGCAATACAACGGGGAATCGCTTTTCGGTCAACCTCAATCCGAAGGATTTTTGTACTGGGTACAGGAAACGTGTTAAACCGGGACCGGATTCTCAAAAACAATTTCTCAAAAAACGGACTACTAAGAGGTTTATAGACTATATCAATATCACAGCCGATGTACAATTTATTGGCCAGCAAAAGCCATTCCCAGTTTCCCACATGAGAAGCCATCGTGATAAAAGATCCCCCATTTTGAAAATACGGATCCAGAAAACGTGGATTTTCATGACTAACCCGGCGCTTAAGCTCTGTTTCAGAAATAGTCAGAAGTTTGATGATTTCGACAATCAGATCGCAAAGGTGGCTGTAAAATTCTTTCTCAATCCGCAGCAATTCTGCCCGTGATTTCTCCGGAAAACTATTCCGCAGATTTTGCCTCACAACTTTTACCCGATAGCCAGCCAGCTTGTATAAAATCCAGTACAAAACGTTGCTGATCCCATAAAGAACCGGCAAAGGCAGATATGAAAGAAAGATAAAAAAAAACAAGTTTGGTTGAGTTTTATCGGGCAGTTTTTGGATTTGCCTGCTCGTTACGGTCGTTCGGACTGAGGCGATCGAAATTATAGGTGGCATTATTCTCCACTACACTTCGCCATTCGCCATTGCGTACTTCACCAATGGCACTACTGTGAATCAGGCGGTAGTTATCATTTCCCCTGTTTTGCTGAACAAAGACAAACATCACGTCTGACTGTTTCACTGGAACCTCCAGATTGTAATAATACCAAACCTCGTAAGGGACGGTATTCAGGTTTTGCATGGCCTTCCTGTTACGGTCAGAATACTCATTCTCAATAATATTCGGTTTACCATATTGTAGCATAATGCGACCACGTTCAGTCTGATAGGCCTTCATCGTTTGGGTTGAATACTTTCCATCAGCGTGCACAACCAGATTATGGTATTGTTTAAACTCTTTCGTTGCATTCTGACCAGAACGTTTGGACCAGAAGGATGCGAGATAGTTATTCACTTCCGTCTCTGTTCCTTTTTTCCGAAGATAGTCGATGGTGGACTGTTCTGAGGTACTGGCGATCGGCAGCAGGCTGGCCACCATATGTTTTCTTTGTTCTGGTGAAAGCTTTTCAATTTCTGCCGCCAGTCCCTGATCGCCGGTTGGCGTATTGCCTTCTACAAATTCCTGTTTCAGTCCCGGATTGCTTTTTCTGAAATCACGATAGGACACCGCAATAACTTTCCCGGAAGTATCAATCAGATCCCAAATTAGAATATAGTTTCCGGATGGAAGATTCTTAATGGAAAGATCCGTGATATACGCCATATTCAACCCTGATTTTACCCTTTTGATTTTGCCGAATTCATCCAGCCCTTTCTTTGAACTTTGTTCAAGAACCCGGACCCGGCTCACCAATGGATTGCCTGCGGGTTTGTCTTTCATAATCCCGTGTGCTTCTGAGTAAAACCGAAGAATTGTGTCAGCCTTCATGTAAAAATCGGAAGACCTTATTGCCTGATTTTTTTGCTCAAAAACGGACTTAGATGGATCATAATATTCAGGTTCCATGAGCATCAAGTCGCTGCAGACTGGCTTCAGTTTCGCATCCGGCATTTTTATACTGAAGTTCAACTTTTCCTTTAGTGTATCCAGGCTGTTGGGATCATAAATTAACATATCCACTGTGAAATTTCCTGCTGGAAGAGCAATTTCCTTCATGGCAGAATACCGGCGGTCAAACTGGGACGAATCCTTCAGAAGGGGCGAATTCAGATCCATATTTTCAGCAAAATAATTACGGACGGAATCGTTTACGGCAATCGCAAACGACATAGTACCGAGATATCCGCTGTTCTGCTTTTTATACCGAATGGAATTACCATCCACTCCAAAAAGAAGAATCAACCTTCCTCCACCATTTTCCGCTGGAAAAATCAGGTAGTCAACTGATGCTGAAATCTTGGCCACCGCACTGAAACAGAACAGGGTACTGCCGATCAGGAACAAACAAAGCCTGAATAAAGTTGTGTTAAAGTAGTTTTTCATGGTTGTAGTGTTGATTTTCCAAATGTAAAGAAATTCAAAAAGATTTCTGCCCACCGGAACAACCCTTTTCGTGTTAAGCTGTTAATTTGCAAATCATAAAAAGATTATGGAAAATCAAAAACAACCGGACCTGAAAAAATCGCCTGGGCTATCGGAAGTGCTGGGTTATTATTTCAGAAAAAACGACCCGGCGAGACCCAGTAATTTCAACATCAGGGCGATGCATACAATCAACAAAATCAGTATTGTAATGTTTCTGGTCGGGGTTGTTATGTTGATCCTGAAACTTGCGATGCGATGAATCTGGAAGATATCCGATCACATTGTCTTTCCAAAGCCGGGACCACCGAAGAGTTCCCGTTTGACAGCCAGACACTTGTATTCAAGGTATTAGGGAAAGCCTTTCTTCTCACCAACATTGACCAACCAGACAGTATCAATGTAAAATGTGAACCGGAACTGGCTATTGAACTCAGAGAAAAATATAACACCATCACTCCTGGCTACCACATGAACAAAAAGCACTGGAACACCATCGTGCTGAAAGGAAACTATAACCGCCAGGAAATCCTTGGTTGGATCGATCATTCTTATGAAAGAGTGTGCGCCAGACTTCCGGTGAAAATGAAAGCCCAACTTTCCTTGCTCTGATCAGAGCCATCCTGTGTGAAAATACTCCTGATTCGATTTTCTTCCATTGGCGATATTGTGCTCACTTCTCCAGTCAGCCGAATCGTAAAAACCCAGGTTCCCGGAGCAAACGTGCATTATCTGACCCGGAAGAAATTCAAATCTCTTCTGGAATTTGATCCATACATAGACCAGCTACATCTTTTCGACGAGAACCTCAGCTCCATTATCCATGAATTGAAAAAAGAGAAATTTGATCTGATTCTGGATCTCCATAACAATCTCAGAAGCCGGATTATCGCAATTGCCCTGAATCGGCCAACGGTACACTTCTCAAAAGAAAACATCCGGAAATGGCTGTATGTTCGATTCAAAAAAGACTACCTTCCAAATACGCATATTGTTGACCGTTATCTGAAAACAGCCAGTATTTTAGGAATTGAGAACGACAACAAAGGGCTGGGTTTTTATCCATGTGAATGCGAATCAGTATCGGAACAAGACTTGCCGGAAGCTTTCCACAACCGAAAATTTGTTGTTTTCTCCATTGGAGGCACTCATGCTACAAAACGGATGCCTGCGGTAAAATGGTTGGAAATTCTATCCTGGATTCCGGCACCGGTCCTGATCATTGGCGGAAAAGAAGACAGGGAAGCCGGTGAAACAATTATAAATGGAAATGCTGGATTTCCCGGACAATACATCTGGAATGCCTGTGGGCAATTTTCCATTGGTGGTTCATCTTATCTTATTCAATTGTCCTCGATGATCATCACCCACGACACCGGAATGATGCACATTGCGGCTGCCTTCAAAAAACCAACAGTCGCCATTTGGGGAAATACCACACCCAGACTTGGAATGTATCCATACCAAACAGAATTTATCAATCTGGAAGTAAAGGATTTACAATGCCGGCCATGCTCAAAAATCGGATTTTCAGCATGCCCAGAAGGTCATTTCCAATGCATGGTGAAACAAGACACCCAATCTCCTGTCTTACAATCTTTTGTCCAAAGATTTCTCAAATAACCCACCATGGAAATCGGACTGTCCGCAACAACAAAAAAGTACTTTGCCGAAGTCTGGCTGCCACTGGCGTTACCCAAACCCCTCACCTACCTCATTCACTCGGATGAAGAAATTCAACCTGGGTTCCGGGTAATTGTTCCCTTAAAAGGAAAGAAACTCTACACCGGATTTGTCTGGAAGATTCATTCAGATGTACCAGAAGGATATGAGCCCAAAAGTCTCATTGACGTGGTGGATGAAAGTCCTTATCTGGATCAAAAACGGATGCGATTTTTTGACTGGCTTGCTGCCTACTACGGTTGTTCGGTTGGCGAAGTCATTCTGGCGGGAGTGCCGGCAGCTCACCGGCTGAGTTCCGAATCTCATGTTCAGTTACATCCCGATTTTAACTGGCAACAAGAAGAATGGTCGAGTGAAGAAACCTGGTTTTTCAAGAGTCTGGAAAAGAACAAAAAGCTTTCCTTATCTGAAATTTCCAAAGTTCTTGGCCCAGGTAAAGCATGGCTGAAAAAGATTCGCCAGTTCCAGGCAGAAGGCAAAATTCTCATTTATGATGAACTGGTTGAAAATTACAAACCCCGCACTCAATCCATCTTACGGCTCAGTGCAGAGTACAGGGATGACACTGGCCTGGAGAAAGTATTTGAGATACTGGCAGAGAAACCTGATGAAGAAGCCTTGCTGCTTCGTTTTCTGAGTCTAACTCACTTCAGTCAGGAAGGATCCGGCACTTTCGAACTGAACAAGGATGAGTTCCGGATGAACGAGGACGAAAAAAAAGCGTTGCTCAAGCTCGGGCGTAAAAAAATACTGATTCAGACCCGTGAAAAAGTACTGCCGTTTGGGAAGATTTCGAGTGAACCAGTCGTACGCCCGGTTCTGTCTGAAATCCAGGCTACAGCTCTTGCTGGCATTGAAACAGGTTTTGAAGCGAATAAAACCGTCTTATTGATGGGTGTAACCGGCAGCGGCAAAACAGAAATATACATTAACCTTCTCAGCAGCCGACTGGATGAAGGCAAACAGTGTCTTCTTCTCCTTCCGGAAATTGCCATCACCATTCAGATTGTTTCACGCCTTAGGATGGTGTTTGGAGAATCCATGGGTGTGTATCACAGCAGGGCAAGTTTATCAGATAAAATGGAAGTATGGGAAGGGATTGATTCCGGCAGACTTAACCTCGTGGTGGGTGTCCGCTCGGCAGTTTTCCTTCCATTCCGGAACCTGGGCCTGGTGATAGCCGATGAAGAACACGATTCGTCGTACAAGCAGACAGAACCATCACCGCGTTATCACGGACGGGACGCCGCCATTTACCTGGCACATTTGCACGGAGCCGGAGTTCTGCTGGGATCGGCTACTCCGTCAGTAGAAAGTTATTATAAGGCCAAAAGTGGTAAATGGCATTTTGTCCCTTTGCTTCAGCGTTTCGGAGAATCCCAAATGCCGGAAATCCGGTATGTGGACATGAAACTTGCATCCAGGACCCTGCAGATGAAGCTGGATATTTCGCAAAAAGTACTGGATGGATTTCAGGATGCATATGACAACAAACGTCAGTCGATCCTGTTTCAAAACCGCCGGGGCTATGCACCTTATATGCAGTGCACCGATTGCGGCTGGATTCCATATTGTCCTTCATGCGATGTTTCGCTGACACTTCACCAGGCAAAACGATCACTGAATTGCCATTATTGTGGATACACTTGTGATGTTCCTTCTCAATGCATTTCCTGTGGTTCAGTGCAGCTCGAAACCTTTGGATACGGGACCGAAAAGTTGGAAGAATCCCTGAATCAGTTGCTTCCCGGTTTCCGGATTTCACGTATGGATCAGGATACAACCCAAAGCAGGAAAAGCTATGAGCAGATTCTGAAACGGATGAGTCACCATGAAATTGATATTCTGGTGGGAACTCAGATGGTAACGAAGGGGCTGGATTTTGAAAACGTAACATTCGTTGCAGTTTTTGATATCGACAGGGTGCTGCATTATCCGGAATACAGAGCCAATGAACGGACATTTCAATTACTCAACCAGATAGCTGGCAGGGCTGGAAGACGTGAGACAAAAGGAATGGTGATGGTTCAGACCAATAAACCGTACCATCCTGTTTTTTCGATGGTGGCCAACGGTGAGACCATTTTATTTTACGAACAGGAAATTCTTCATAGACAGGATTTTGGATTCCCTCCTTTCTCAAGGTTGATCCGGATCACATCGAGACATAAAACAGAAGAAAATGCCCGGTTGGCCATTGAAATCCTGACTGCAGACCTGGTAAAAAAACTAGGGACTGACATGGTGCTCGGACCGGAAGCCCCTCCGATTGCCCGATTGAGGAATCAATTCATTTTTCACGTGCTGATCAAAATCCCGGAGAAAGTCTCTGTTTCGCATGTGAAGAAGATTCTCATGGAAGACCTGAAGTGGATTTCTTCTTTAAAAGATCACAAAAGTGTACAATGGATTCTGGATGTGGATCCGAATTAATGAAAAGACCTGTTTAAGTGAGACGTATTTTCAATATTCTTCCGGTTATTTGCAGCCATGAATAAGAAGTCGCTTGGTACAGGTAATACCTGGTCATTGGTTTTCACAATGGCACTGGCCTTATTTAATCTCGGAATCTTCGGCCTGGTCTTACTATCAGGAAATCAACTGAACAAGTTTGTGAAAGAGAACTTTGAGATTCAGATATTTCTCAACAAAGACCTGACGTTGACCCAGATTGAGCAGTTTCAGAAAGTTCTTTCCAACAAAGCTTTTGTTGCTGTAAAAAGTGGAAAACCGGCAGTTGCGTTTACAAGCAAAGAAGAAGCAGGTAAAAAATTCATTGAAGAAACGGGTGAAAACTATGCCCAGTTTCTTGGCGAAAACCCGTTGAGGGATGCATTTACGATTAAAATTGCCGACAAAGACCTTTCTGCAGAAAAACTAAAACAGATAAAACACGAACTGACCAGCCAACATCCGGAGGTCTTCGAAGTGGTGTACATAGAAAATCTGATCGGTTCTATTCAGGAAAACATCCGCCGAATTTCGATCATTTCTCTTGGGATATCAGCATTACTGCTGGTGACTGCTATGTGGTTAATCCGAAACACAGTGAAGCTTGCTGTTTTTTCCCAGCGGTTTCTCATCCGTACGATGGAACTGGTTGGAGCTGAACCCTGGTTTATCCAGAAGCCGTACATAAGTTCCATGTTCTGGCGTGGTTTGGGAGGTGGGTTACTTTCCGGGTTTTTCATTTTGATATCTCTGCAGGTGGCCAATAACTATGTACCACAGGTAAGACTATTATTGATTCCGGAACAGATTGGCATTCTTATTCTGACCCTCCCTTTGATTGGTTGTATTGTCGGATCTGTCAGTTCCTGGCTGAGTGTTCGTAAATTTCAAGGCAGGAAGCTGGACGACCTCCATACATATTGAGGATGGAATTTTGAGATCAGTTGATTTCGCAAAACCGTTCACAATTTCCTTAGCAACAGGATTGATCGTTCCTAAAATCTGACTTCATTACTTTCAGTCTTGGACAAAAAAAGGCCGTCCGGTTAAGGACAGCCCCGTTTATGAATTTTCAGGATGGTCAGATGCCGAATTCTGCTTTTATATCGCTAACCCAATCCAGCTTTTCCCAACCGAAGAAAGTCAGCTTTTTAGAAGATGTGGTTCGAACTTCAGTCTTCACACCACCTGTTTCGGTAATGGTGACATAGTTCACTTCTTTATCCACTTCATAACTTTCTCTTCCCATGTGGCCGTAAGCAGCTGTTTCGGAATAGATTGGGTTTTTCAATCCAAATCGATCGATGATGGCTTTTGGTTTGAAGGCATTTTTAAATTTCTTTTCGATCCGGGTTGACAACTCACCGTCGTTCATTCCGGTTTTGCAGGTCCCATACGTGTTCACGTTGATGGAAACCGGCTCGGCTACTCCAATCGCATACGATACCTGAACGAGAGCCTGATCAGATACTCCGGCCGCTACCAGATTTTTTGCCAGGTGGCGGGCAGCATAAGCTGCAGAACGGTCTACCTTGGAAGGATCCTTTCCTGAAAATGCGCCACCTCCGTGTGCACCTCTTCCTCCAAATGTATCGACAATGATCTTACGACCTGTCAGGCCAGTATCTCCATGCGGACCACCAATGATGAAAATACCGGTTGGATTGATATAAAACTTGATTTGATCATTGAACAGTTTCACCACTCTTTCCGGAAGCTGTGCTTTCACACGTGGCAAAAGGAATTCATGAATGTCAGCCGCAATTTTATCGGTCATCTTTTTGTCAGCTTCCACTTTCGCAGCAACTGATGCATCAGATGGTTTTACAAAATCATCGTGCTGAGTACTCACAACAATCGCATCAATCCGAATTGGCTGGTTATCGTCTGTGTATTCAATTGTTACCTGAGATTTGGCATCAGGTCTTAGGTAGGTCATCACCTTACCTTCTTTCCGTATGGCTGCCAGTTCCTTCACAAGCAAATGTGAAAGTTCAAGAGTCAATGGCATAAGGTTGTCGGTTTCACGACTTGCGTAACCAAACATCATACCCTGATCTCCAGCTCCCTGCTCTTTAAAAGCTCCTTCTCCTTCGTTCACACCCTGTGCAATGTCAGGTGATTGTGAATGAAGTGCAGAAATGACGGCACATGATTTGGCATCAAACATGTACTCGTCGCTGTTGTAGCCAATTTTTTCAACTGTCTTCCTGGCTACTTCCTGTACATCAACATATGCTTTAGTTGTGATTTCACCAGCCAGAACAACAAGCCCTGTAGTTACAAGTGTCTCACAGGCAACGCGACTGTCAGGATCCTGACTTAGCATAGCATCAAGGACGGCGTCAGAAATTTGATCGGCCACTTTGTCCGGATGGCCTTCGGAAACTGATTCAGATGTGAATAAATATGGCATTAGAAGACTTTAAAATTGAGGCGCAAAAATAGGAGTCTGATTCGGTTTGTACCAGTTTCAAATAAAAATAATGATTGAAATACTTATCAATCAGGCTAAAAACAAAAAAACAGCTGGCTTCTTGCCCCATTCAGCCATTGGAAGGAACTTCCATTCTTTCACCTTTTTCTGAAGTATACATTGATCGCTCCCCAAAATATCAAACGCAATACAAAGCCGGGTATCCGGATGGAGAATTTCCAGGAATGATTTCCAGATGCCGTTGTTTCGATA
>DAIOVD010000020.1:16227-32976 GCA_036759185.1 Catalimonadaceae bacterium
CCCGGACAGCCGGATTCCGACATCACAACTGATTGCCCTGATTGTTGCATCAGGCTGGCATATTGTTTCAACTGCTCATCAGTTGTGTCCTTATCCAAAACTTCAAACTGGAGCTGGTCGATGATGATTCCCAGACGAAGCGAAGAAATAAAGCGCCTGGCAGTGCGAACGTTTTCTACAAAGTAGAGAGTGGTTGATTTCAGAACCTCATGGTAGCCAGATCCGATCCAGGTTTTGGATTCAGATTCCGAAATTGCCAGAGGCATCAGAAAAAGAGTTGATGGCATGGTGTGGGAATGTCAAAATCAAGCCAAAACTACTGTAATGTTTCAGGCAAATTCAAATCACAGGGAAAAGCAGATTGAATTTCACAATGAAAACGCACCTCCATTCCTATGAATTTTTATATAATTTCTTCTAAAACTACCATTTAATATTTATTATTTGTACCTTTGAAAAAGGAGCGACTTACCATTGCTTCATAGGAAGTTACGAAAGGACTGAATCACCTGTGTTTTACAGATGCCATGTCCGGAAGCAATTTCCCTCCTTAAAACAGTTCAGTATCGAAAATTAATCTGTCTTCATCCTTACCTGGTATGATTTTGCAAAAAGTACGAAGAGCTTCCTTCCTGTTGATGTGCCTCGGCCTGGTTGGTGCTGGAATGCTCCTTGGTGCAGGGTGGGCAGGCAAAGGAAGGACCAAAGAAGAAGACCTGATCCTTATAAACTCGATCAAATTCAGAGAATTGTTAAGTTTGATTCATTCAGATTATATTGATAAAACGGACACTGACTCCCTGGCAGATGCTGCTTTGGAATCTATAGTTGAGGAACTCGACCCTCATTCATCTTATATTCCCCGGAAGGATGTGTTTGCCGGCTCAGTTCAACTGGAATCAAATTTTGAAGGAATCGGAGCTGAATTCCAATTCATTGATGACACCATTTGGGTTTCCAGTGTAATGAAAGGAAGCCCTTCTGAAAAAGCCGGGCTCAAAGCAGGCGATAAAATCCTGTTTGTGAACCGAATAGCAGTGAGTGGTGCAAATATCAGTCATCTGGAACTAACGAATCTTGTTCGTGGTCCAAAAGGAACACCTGTTATAGCGACCATTGGCAGAGTTGGAACCAAAGACAACTTCAACCTGCAGATTATCCGGGACAAAATTCAAAGTCGTTCAGTCGATTTTACCGACATGCCCGTACAGGGAATCGGCTATATTAAATGCAGCCGGTTTACCCACAGTACAGCGTCCGAAATGAGAGAGGCCATTATGAACCTCATTTCCAAGGGAATGAAATCCTTGGTTCTGGATCTGCGTGATAACAGTGGGGGCTATGTATCATCGGCAATTAAAGTGGCGGATGAATTCCTGAAAGACAAAGATCTGATTGTATATACAGAAGGACGGAACCCTGAACACAATGCCAAAACGTTTGCCAGCTCAGCCGGCTTGTATGAAAACGGCAATCTTGTTGTCCTCATAAATGAAAATACGGCATCCGCTGCCGAGATTGTGACTGGTGCGTTACAAGATCACGACAGAGCACTTGTAATCGGACGACGTTCGTTTGGGAAAGGTCTGGTACAGGCCCCCATCACTCTGACGGATGGTTCTGAAGTAAGATTGACAATTTCGCGTTATTTTACCCCAAGTGGCCGCTGCATTCAGAAAGGATTTCAGCGTAAAAAGAAGCAGGCCTACTTCAAAGAGTTTGACAACAGGGTGAAAAGCGGGGAGATGTTTCATCCTGACAGTATCAAATTTTATGGCAAGCCTGTTTTCAAAACACAGGGAGGAAGGAAAGTCTATGGCGGAGGCGGCATCATTCCGGATGTATTCGCTTCAAAAGACAGTATTTACCAGAATGAATCTATTTCCAGACTCATCGAAAAACCTGCCTTGTATGCCTTTATATTAAAGTACTATAATCAAAATCAGTACGCATTCAAGGAAACCAATCTGGATGAATTTGTTCAGGATTTCAGGTTGGACGAAAAATCGCTGACAGACCTAAAAAAACACTTGTCAGAATTTGGATCTGAGCTTTCGAAAAAGGATTTTGAAAAATTAAAGCCTGGCTTCCAGGTTTACATTAAAGCAGGCCTTGCCAAATGTATATGGCAGTATGACGGATTTTATAAAGTCCTGAACAAAGAAGATGCAGAAATCAACAAAGCGATTTTCTACGCCCCCAGATCGGAAAAAACTGTCCAGAACATGGTTTCTGGCAGGATACTTAAGCAAACCAAACCAGAAATGAATTAATTTCAATTATACATGAAAGCCCTGTTTATACTTACGCTGTTCCTCTTGGGACTTTGCGCAAATAGCAATGGCCAGGCCCAGTTCAAAACATCGGACGAGGCTGCCTTCAAAGTAATTAAAGCCGAAGAAGAACATAAACTGGCGGCAATTGAGCAGCTGGTAGAAGCGACCCGTCGGTTTGACAACATCGATGAACGGAAAGATGTTACCATCCTTGCTCCAAATAATAAAGCATTCAAAAGACTTCCGGTTCAAACCATCGATTACCTTCTGGATCCATCGCATGAGGATGACCTGAACGATCTCATTTCATACCACACGCTGGAGGGAAAGTTTACCGAAAAGCAAATTCGTGCTCTGATTAATAAAGGGGAAGGCAAAGCATTTTTCACCACTCTCGCCGGCTTTCCGATCAAAGCATACCTCGACGCCGAAGGAACCATCATTTTCGTAGATCAGAACAACCGGAAAATGCGGCTGGTAGAGCCAAACTATTCCAAAGGTGACAAGATTGTGCATGTGATTGACGGAGTAATTCTCCCTCATTCTGCTGTGTACTGATTTTTATCTTTTGCAAATGGCAATTCTTATTTCCAGTGTAGCCACATTTGCCGGATGGTTGCAATCATTGAAGCAGGTGGGACCAAAACAGAAGCCCGCATTGGAAGCCCTTCCGGATCTTTTCTTCGGGCTGGGGCTGGAATAAACCCCTATTTCCAATCAGACAAAGAAATCCGGGAGCGCCTACATTCGATTTTTCCGGAAGAAAACACAGGGCCAGACTCCATTACACATGCTTACTATTATGGAGCGGGATGCAGCCACCCGGATCAGGCGACCCGGGTGCTTTCATGTCTCCGGTCAATATTTCCGGAACCTGTTGTTGTTGAAGTGCGCTCAGATCTGACCGGGGCTGCCAGAGCTGTTTGCCGGAATTCGAAAGGATTTGTCGGAATTCTGGGTACAGGGTCCAATGCTTGTATTTTTGACGGGGTATCCATTCAATCTCAGATGGTGTCGTTTGGTTTCTGGCTTGGAGACGAAGGAAGCGGTGGATACCTTGGTAAACTGATTTTCAAAGACTGGCTCCGGGATAATCTTCCTTCAGAATTTAATCATATGTTGGAACACAT
Source organism: Catalimonadaceae bacterium (assembly GCA_036759185.1). Lineage (GTDB taxonomy): Bacteria > Bacteroidota > Bacteroidia > Cytophagales > Flexibacteraceae > CAMDMI01. The sequence goes on from DAIOVD010000020.1 coordinate 19,634, forward strand.
TCTTCAGTATCCAAAAGAGGTGGCGCTCGAAAGAGTGTATTCTGACCCGAATCCAAATAGAACCATTGCCTCACTGGCAAGGGTGGCGATTGAAAACAAAAATCATCCTGCCTTCAGTCCGATCATTGAGAAATCACTTCGGGATTATTTCGAAGAGACAGAGCATTTGTATAAACCATTTGACAACCTTCTTTTTCACTTTGTAGGTTCTGTGGCATGGCATTTGTCGGAAGAAATCACAAGGCAGGTATCGGAACGTGGCTTCCAAACAGGTACAATTGTTTCCAATCCTTCTGACTTACTTTTTCACTACCACACATCGTAAAATCAATATGGCAACAGAAAAATCAGTCTTTATTTTCCCCTATTCAAAACCGTTCACGGAAATTCAGAACGGCACCATAAGGGCAGAGCTTTCACAGTTTCTTCATTCCTGGAATTCCCATGGGTCTGATCTCAGTTCGGAATTCCGAATTGAAGAAAATCAGTTTATCGTAGTAAGTGTGGATGAATCCAGCATCACAGTTGGAGGGTGCAGCAAAGACAAATTGTTTAAAACAATTTCCAACGTCAATTCATTGCTGGGTCTCACTCCAGGAAATGTGGGAAAATTTTATGTTCGTTCTGAAGGAAAAGTAATTGAATTGAGCCGGAATGAGCTACGAAATAAACTGGACGAAGGCCGGATACTTCCTGATAATGAATTATTTCCGACCTGGATTACGGGCGGCCAGGAATTCGACAGGCTTTGGGCAAAACCCCTGTTCCACTTTGCTCCGATACTCCGGCTTGAAAATCTTAAAACAAATTTTAGCAGTTAATTTTTGGGTAAGAACTCAGAAACCGATACTTTGCGCCATTATTGTGCATACCAAGAACATGAAACAAGCCGTTTATTTCGGAATTTCTTTGCTTTTGCTGGTTTCTCCGGCATTTGCAGGCAGCGACACCAAGTCTGCTGATAAAAAGTTTAAACAGAAAGGCGAGTACGAAACTGCCCTTCAGGAATACAAAAAAGCACTTGAGACAGGCACCAACAAGGCCTATATCAATGCTCAGATTGGCGAATGCTACAGGCTGTCGAACCGGTTAGCAGAAGCAGCTCCTTTTTACAAAGCAGCCATTGACTTAAACTACAAAGCCGACAGCATCCTTTTCCAGTATCCGTTTGCGCTCAAAGCTGCAGGCAACTATGACGAGGCTAAAAAAGGATTTCAGGACTACGTGAGCAACGGTGGAAAGCCTGCCCGTGTTGAAAGAGCCAACCGTGAAATCGACAACATCAACAAAATTGCTGACCTTCAGAAGAAGAAATTCTGGTATGAAATTTCCAATCTGGAAGCGGTAAATTCACCCGGATCTGAATTCGGACCGTTTTTATCTGACAATACACTGTATTTTGCCTCTACTAAAGGAAGTTCTGCCGTTTATGGAGCAACAGGAACTCCGTTCACCAATCTGTTTGCTTACAAAGTTGGAGGCGATGCCACAGCAGTACAGGAAGTACCAGGTGTAAACACACCCGGACAACACGAAGCATCAGCGGCTCTTTCTAAAGACGGCAAACTGATGATCTTTGCAAGAAGCAACGATGGAAGCCGTAAAAAACACAAAGAAGTATGTCTCTACAGCAGCCGTTTCAATGGATCAACCTGGTCTGAGCCTGAATTGCTCGCTATCAATGATATCGAAGCATGGAATGGTGCTCCATCACTTTCTCCGGATGGAAAGACTTTATACTTTGCTTCTAACAGAAGAGGGACGAAAGGCGGACTTGATTTGTATCGTACCAAAATGGATGAAAATGGTAAATGGGGTAAAGTTTCCAACCTTGGTGAGTCCATTAATACAGCAGGTGATGAATCGTTCCCGATGATCACTGAAGATGGAAAATTATATTTCTCTTCTGACGGACACCCATCTCTTGGTGGTTTGGATATCTTCGTAGCCACGAAAAAAGGAGAATCTACCATGGTTGAAAACCTTGGTACCGGTATCAATACAGTAAGTGATGATTTTGGACTGACGATGAAATCAGCTACAGAAGGTTATTTCTCTTCCAACCGTGCAGGTGGAAAAGGAGATGATGATATCTACTATTTCCGTGATGGTAAAAATGACCCTCGTGTGGTGAAATTCAATACAACAGGACAGGCATTTTCTCGTGATGATAAAGGTGTTGAAACCATTATGGCAAATACAAATATCAAGTTGCTTGATGACAAAGGAACAACAGTAGCAGAAACTACAAGTGATGCAGACGGCAAGTTTGTTTTCCCAATGGAGCCATCTAAAAACTACGTGATTTATGTTGAAAAAGAACAATACTACACGAAGCGTGAGCCATTTTCAACCGTTGGAAAATCACCTGCTTACGAAGAACTGACCCAGAAAGAAACTGTGATTGAATTGAACCACAAACTGGTTCTGGACAAAATCAAGCTGAAACAAACATTCGTTGTTGAAAACATCAACTGGGATTATGACAAAGCTGATGTAAGATCAGATGCGGCCCTTGAACTTGACAAAATCATTCAGTTCCTTCAGGACAATCCAACCATCTCAATCGAATTGAGTTCACACACTGATAGCCGTGGTGATGACAAATACAACATGAAATTGTCTCAGAAACGTGCTGAAGCTTCCAAAGCCTACATGATTTCTAAAGGAGTTAAATCTGAAAGAGTAAACTCTAAAGGATATGGTGAAAGCGTTCCGTTGATTATGGATGCTGCTACAGAAGAAGACTTCCAGAAAAACAGAAGAACTGAGTTCAAAGTAATTAAAGTGGCAGGAATGAAATAAGATTCATTCATCGACCATAGAAAAAAGCTCCGGTATCGCCGGAGCTTTTTTTTTTGAGCGGACTTACCGATATTTCGAATCCGTAGAACTAACCAGGTGTTCAACATAAAATTACTCCCATTTCTTCTTTTGTTATTGCTGACCCGCCAGGTCTCCTTAGCTCAAACCGCACAGGACCTGTTTGGAAAAAACCGGATTCAATACAAATCGATGGAATGGAGCTATCTGAGCACAACAAGTATTGATCTGTATTATTACGAAGGAAGCGAAAAGCTTGCCCGAACGGCGATCGAAATCGGAGAAACAGAATTCAAGCGCATCTCCGAACTGTTCGGCTTCACTCCCTACAATAAAATTAAGGTTTTTCTTTACCTGTCTACCAACGACCGTTTGATGAGCAATGTTGGACTGGGTGGGAATTCTCTCGCCACCGGAGGCAAAACAAACTTTACCAAATCAATTTCGGAAGTTGCCTATGAAGGCTCCCTTAGTCAGTTAAGGAAACAGATCTCAGCCGGAATTGCCCAGATTCTGATCCGTGATATGCTATTTGGCGGTTCGTTCAAAGATGCGGTACAGAACTCCTACCTGCTGAACCTTCCGGATTGGTTCGTTGGAGGTGCCATCCGCTACGCTTCGGAAGGAGCCAGCCCCGAAATGGAAGACATTGTTCAGGACTTCAACAGTCAGAAGCGATTGCGGCAACCCGCGAACTTTATCGGCAAAGAATCCTATCTTATAGGTCAATCAATCTGGAATTATGTTGCCGAACGATACGGACGCTCTTCCATAGGAAATATTCTGAACCTTACCCGAATCATCCGGAATGAAGAAAATGCAATCGTAGGGACTTTAGGTATGCCATTCCAAACCTTTCTACGCGACTGGAAAAATTATTATCAGACAAGGCCAAATCAAAACCTATACTTTCTTTCGAGCCCACCCATGAGCTTTAAGTTGGGCTCCAACATCTTGAATAAGAATTACAGGCAACTGCAGATCAGCCCGGATGGAGAGTATTTAGTGTATTCACAGGATTGGAAGGGAAAATTCCAGATTGTTGCTCACCAAATCAAAAGCAGGAAGAGTCATGTCATCTTCCGTGGAGGTTCGAAAGCCATTCATCAGAATTCAGAAGGAGAGTTTCCTGTTATCAGCATTACACAGGAGAATCGGATCTGGATGGCTTATCCCAGTAAGGGCAAATGGAAGGGAATGAGTATGTCCATAAAAGGAAACAAAAGGTCCCGGTTTAGTTTCTTTGAAAATTTCCATGAAATTTCCAGTATTCAGGTTTCACCAGACGGCAAATACATGTGTTTGGCTGGAAACCGAAACAATTACTCCGATGTATTTATTGTGAACCTTACCAATTCCAAAATCCGTCAGATCACACACGACTGGTTTGATGACATGGATCCATTTTTCTCTCTGTCAGGTGATTCGGTTATATTTTCATCCAACAGGCTTCCTACTGATACTACCTCAGATGAAAAGACAATACCAGACAATAAACGAAAGCTCAATCTGTATAAAAAAAGCATCGAGGAACCCACCAAGAGACCAGAGCTTCTCATTCAAAGTGATGGAAACCTGGTGAAAGGTCGAATCCTGAAGGATGGTACCATAATTTGTTTGTCTGATGAAACCGGAACAATGAACGTTGGCCTTTTTTCAACCAGCCGTACAAAACCGGAATACCTGACCAGCAGTAAATTCAATGTTAAGGACTTTGCATACAGCGAAGATTTCAATATTTTGTCCTATACAGCGACAATCAAACTAAAGCCCTTGTTGTTTCTTAATTCATCCTTTGAACAATCATTGTATTCCGCTGATCCCAAAAATGAAGCAGGTTCCAGCCCAGATACAACGGCAGGTACCGTGGAAAATCCGGCCCGAATTTTCGAAAACGATTCATCCAGGATAGACATTCGAAATTATATTTTTGAAGAAGAGAAGACCCCTGTGGCATCCTCTTCAACTGTGAATGGAGGACGGGTAAAAAAAGAAAGAGTGAAGTTGAAAAAAGAATCAAAGCCCATCAATATGGAATTGAAAGGCCCCCAGCTTTATTCTCCGATTGCAACAGCCAATCACCTGACAACCGGCCTGGTGGTGAGTCCGATTCCATCCTGGGGGCTAGGAGCACTGGTTGATTTCTCGATGCACGATATATTTGAAAACCATCACATCTCAGGTGGTATGACCTATTTTTTTTCAGACATCGAGATGCGCAACAACATTTCGTTTCTTGAATACCAATACCTGAAAAAGAGGATTGATTTCAAAGTGAGGGCCGAGCGAAAAAGCATTCAGAATTCAAACCCAAATCTTTTTACCCGGCAGCGGGATGTCCTCAGTAGTGTTTCCGGCACCATGTCGTATCCGGTGTCGAATGGATTCCGCCTTGACCTGAGTCCCTATTTTCAAACCACAAAACGGTCGGTTTTTGATCGGAATAGTTTGCAGCTTGGTGGTACCGACCTGAACACCTATTACTATGGCGTTTCTGGTGAAGCCGTATTTGACAACACAACACAGACTGGCTTAAATATGATTTCTGGCACTCGCTTTAAAATCCGGTCCCAATACCAGATGGCAAGTCAGGATTCGAAGAAGAACTTTGGAGAACTCTTCCTTGATTTCAGGACATATCAACCGATTCATAAAGAAATCACGTTCGCTTTCCGGGCAACATATGGCAGTTTCTTTGGAAGTGCACCCAAAAAATATTCAGTCGGAGGAATGGACAACTGGCTTTTCAGGGATTACAATGTAAGCAATGCGAAAGACGATCCTTTGAGGGGACTGAGTCAGAATACTTTAGCTACAGCGACTGATGATGCACAAACTGACTGGCTATTCAACCGCTTTTCAACCAACCTGAGAGGGTTCCGGTACAACTCGATTTACGGAAGTAGTTTCATGCTTTTCAACTGGGAACTACGGATTCCGATCGTGCAGTACCTGTATAAAGGACCCATCAATTCTAATTTCTGGCGAAACCTTCAGGTGACAGGATTTGCGGATATGGGCACAGCCTGGACAGGTGTAGGACCCTTCAATAAAAACAACAGTCTGAACACCAAACAGATTAACAACGGAAACTTCATCATCAAGGTAAAAACCTATGAAAATCCGTTCCTTACCGGATTCGGAGCCGGTGCCCGGACTTTACTTCTGGGTTACTACACCAAATTTGATGTAGCCTGGGGAAGACAGAATGGATTTATCACCTCACCTCAATATTACCTCACCTTCGGTTACGATTTTTAAACTCAATAGGAAACAAGAAACTTCCGCTGATTCAAGGTTGTGAATATCCCAAAGCCCTGACCTTTCATGGGTGAAAGAATTGTAGCTGGCTGTGCAAACGGATTGCCGTTTGCTCTTGAAGCCGCTTCCATTGACCGAAGATAATTGTAATATGCCTGCTCGATGTGAAAAATCCGGAAGTGCATTTTGTGGTTTCGCTCAAACCGGAAACTGGTGCCAACCGGAAATCGCTTTCCATCTAACCCATTATCTGTTAACGTAAAATCAACTGCAGGAGAACCGGTGAGGCTATCCTCATTCATGATGATCCTGTAATAATTGGTTTGATCGGGAATATCATTCAGCCAGATTAAAAAACCCACAAGCGAATCCTGATCGGGCGAATACCTGACTTCTATTGTATCCACGTCTGGCAAAGGAAGGAATCGTGTTTTTCCCGTAAGCTCACGGCCGATTGAATCCCGGATGGTAACAGAATACTCTACCGAAGTATCAGAAGTGAGGTAATCGGGCCTGCCATAATTGTAGATTTTTCGGGATTCGATATCAATGATGGGTGAAAAGGGAATGGTATCTGTTTGACTACCCGAATTTAGCAAAATGACTGCATTGTTGATAAACGGAAAACGGAGAGTATCAAAATAAGGATCAGACTCAGTCACCAGTACTTTCACCGGCTGATCCCTTTCCATGTAAAACTCCACGACAAGTTGTTTTTCGTAGACAGGAAGATTCACTTCAATTTCCCTTTCCAGGCTGCAGGAAAATAGGATGGCCACCAACAGGGCAAGAAGGAGAAATTTAATCTTCAATTGGATTGGAAATAAAAGTACTCTTTAAAAGTAACCAGATAAGGAACAGGAGCAGAACCCAGTTGAGATAAATCTGATAGAAATCGGCAGTATTTTTAAAACGCTTTTCCTTGTACTCCGATTTCTCAAGTTTGTCTATGGTGCTGAAAATATCCTTCAATCCTTTGTTGTCACTCGCCCGGTAGTAGGCTCCTCCCCCAATTTTGGCAATGGTACGAAGTGTACTTTCATCCATATTGTTTTCTATGTACTGATCATTACCGAAAGGATCTGTGCCGTACAGTACTTTGCCATCTTTGCCAATTCCCACGGTATAAATCCGGGTCCGGAAACTTGTGGCCAGTTTCGCTGCTGTGAATGGATCAATATTTCCAGCTGTATTGTCGCCGTCACTAAGCAAAATAATCACCTTCGACTTGGCCTTGGAATCCATCAGGCGGTTGGTCGCCACACCGAGTGCCAGACCAATTGCGGTCCCGGATTTATTGATCATCTGAAAATCTATTTCCTCGATGAACTTGTAGAGCAGGTCGTAATCGTTGGTAAGAGGTGAAAGCGAAAATGCTTCTCCCGAAAACACAACCAGTCCGATCCTGTCCTGCAATCGACCGGCGACAAAGTCCTTCGCCACAAATTTGGCTGCTTCCAGCCGGTCGGGGCGGAGATCCTGCATCTTCATGGATTCGGAAATGTCCATCACCAGCATAATGTCGATCCCTTCGGAAGTACGTTCAAGGTTTTCTGTTGTTTTCTGAGGGCGGGCCAGTGAAACAACCAGAAGAGCCAGAATGAACGTCATCAGAACATCCGGCAAAAATCGCAGGTACACTGACCAGTGTGATTTTAGCGATGTCTGAAAAAATGCAACTTCCACCTTTTGCCGGAAATTCACGAAAAGCAAAAACCGGAAGAAAAAGACAAATGGTATCAGTCCGAGGAAATACAGGAAAATCTGGTTTTCGTATTGAAAACCAAGGAACGTTTCCGGCAGAAACCACTTGATATCAAACCACTCCAGTTTTTTACTCAAACTTTCCATTCCGAATGGCCTCCCGTTTATTCTGATACAACTGAACCGCGACCTGTTTCACATAATCGATGTTAAACCGGTAATCTTTCATTTCAATGCCACCGTAAATCCAGCGGTCGACTTCCTGCAAAACATCTTTTAAAACCGGATCCGGCAGGATTTTAAAAATCTCCATACTGGTAAGTGAAGTATATGGATTTCCATCCACCCGCTGAATGTATTTCTTCCAGACGTTCAGTAAGGCTTCCATGTTGTCGATGTTGAGATTGGAATTCAGTTGAAGCCTGATTCGGTCGTGTTGTTTTAGAAATGCCTCATGGCGCCGACGTTCCAGAAAAAGGTAGATAAACTTTTGAATGGGCCGGTCGAAAAAGATATTCACAACCAGAATAAGCAGAATCACAATCCCCATTCCGATTAGAATGTATGGATAGTTGACCCGCGTTGGAACCGGAAGCGGCGATAAATCGGATTGCACCACTGGATTTTTGGGCAAGACACCTTCAAATGACTGCTTGACAAAAACACGGGCTTCGTTCGACATTATCCGGATAGAATCCTGTTGTGAAAATTCAAACACAGGAAGCGAAATCGTCTGAACAGGATCCAGGTTAAAGGTGGCCAGTTCATACACCACACAGTCACGGCTGGTTTCGCCAACTGTTCGGGTTGGGTAAAACTCCTTCTTCCTCAACTCAAAAGTGGTGAACACTTCATTTGTATCCGGCATCAGAATCTGCAACCTGGATGGATACCGGACAGACAATGACAACCTCACCGGCTCCCCTACCCGGATGGTATCGCTTGAAAATGAGGCGACGGGCTTCCACTCCACCGGATTCTGGCTGAATGCCGACCGTTGGAAAATCAGGGAAAATACAAAAATGAGGAGCCCGTATTTCACAGGGCCAAATTAGGCAAAACCGAAACAGAATCCAGAATTTCCGCCAACAACCGCTTCAATAAATGGAATTTCAAACCACTGGGCTTTATTTGTGTTTTGAGAAGGGGGATGAAACTACTGGAATTCAGAAAAGAGGGGATCTATTGTTCGGCCGGTGATTTTTACATCGACCCCATGAAATCTGTGCCCAGAGCTGTGATTACCCATGCCCATTCTGACCATGCAAGAGCTGGGATGCAATCCTACCTGACTCATACCCAAAGCAAGGAAGTATTACGGCTCCGTCTGGGAAAAAACCAGGCGATTGAAACGATTGGTTACAATGAACCGGTATTTATGGGTCCTGTGAAGCTAAGCCTGCATCCATCCGGCCATTTGCCAGGTGCTTCGCAGGTACGGGTGGAACACAAAGGTGAAGTCTGGGTGGCTTCCGGTGATTACAAAACCGACGATGACGGACTTTCTGAACACTTTGAACCCGTGAAATGCCACACATTCATTACCGAATCCACCTTTGGATTGCCAATTTTCCGTTGGAGACCACAGGAAGAAACGGGAAATAACATCCTGGAATGGTGGCAACGGAATCAGGAATATGGTCATGCCTCCATCCTTTTTGCCTATTCATTGGGAAAAGCCCAGAGGCTTATCCACATGTTGCATGACAAAGGCGTTGTGGCTGTGCATCAAACCATATTTGACACCAATGCTGCTTTACGAAAGGACGGAGTCGCCTTGCCCGACGTCAGGTCGATGTCAACATTGACAGCCGAAGAATGGAAAAAAGCCCTGGTGATTTCCCCGAATGTAAACGGCATTCCAGAAAACGTGACCTGCCGCACTGCCAATTGCAGCGGCTGGATGACCTTGTCCCGGTTCCGAAGCCGGGGAAATGCCGATGCCGGGTTTGTGCTTTCCGACCATGCTGACTGGCCAGGATTACTGTCTGCCATCTCTGGAACTGGGGCTGAGAACATCATTGTCAACCATGGGTACACTGCTCAATTGTCCCGATACCTCACAGAAAAAGGATGGAACGCCATACCAGCACCCGACCATTACGGAATTCAGAATCAGGAGATTTTAACCGAACGGGGATGACATTTACCGAACTCAAACAACTGGTAAGACGAGGAGAAGGACAGTACCTCGAATTCAAAAAGAAAGCCGACCACCCGGACAAAATCGTGCGGGAAATGGTGGCCTTCGCCAATTCGGGTGGCGGGGAACTGTTGCTGGGGGTGGACGACCACGGTGAAATCTCCGGCCTGAAATTCCCCGACGAAGAGCGTTATGTGATGGAAGCTGCACTGGCGATGTATGTAAAACCGGAAATCGAAGTGATCGTTGATTCCATCAAAACCGAGTATGGCAAAGAAGTGATTCGGTACATCATTCCCGATGGAACCACCAAACCTTATTCCTGGCTGGTGGATAAAGAAAAGAAACAATACCGGGTGTATGTGCGGCACAAAGACCAGAGTCTGCAGGCATCCGGAGAAATGCTGAAGATTCTCAAAGCGGGACAAGCCGAATCACGCCAGCATTCTCTCACATTTACTCCCCGGGAGAAAAAAGTGTTTTCGTTTCTGGAAGAAAACAAAGTGATGACACTCGATGAGTTTGCCCGTCTTTCAAAAATCCCGAAATGGATGGCCTCAAAAATCCTGGTTCAGCGGGTGATCCAGGGTGTGTTCACGATTCAGCCAGGCGAAAACCACGATTTATACGCCCTTTCTCCCTCCTATCTCACCGATTTTTCCTGATCATTCATTCGGGCATCTTTCATAACACTTGAAACCGAAGCAGAAACGGACGGTACCCAAAAAATCTGAAAATATCCGGCCCGGAACTAGGTTCTCAAAAAGGTCATTGCCTACCTTCGCACCGCATTTCCGCACCTCTCCCCCATGCCTAAAGATACTTCTATTCGCAAGGTCCTCATCATAGGATCTGGCCCCATTGTGATTGGCCAGGCCTGTGAATTTGACTACTCCGGTTCCCAGGCAGCACGTTCGCTGAAAGAAGAAGGAATTGAAGTGGTTCTGATCAATTCCAACCCTGCCACAGTGATGACCGACCCTGTAACGGCGGATCATATCTATCTCAAACCGCTGGAAAAGAAATACATAGAAGAAATTCTGAAAGAACACAAGATCGATGCCGTCCTTCCGACCATGGGTGGACAAACGGCCCTCAACCTGGCCATCGACTGCGAGAATGCCGGCCTCTGGAAAAAGTACGGCGTTAAAATGATCGGTGTGGACATTAAAGCCATCGAGACCACCGAAGACCGCGAACTGTTCCGGAAAAAGATGATCGAACTCGATGTGATGGTGTGTCAGGGATCAACAGCCCGATCGTTTCTGGAAGGAAAAGAGATTGCACAGAAAATCGGATTTCCACTGGTGCTTCGTCCTTCATTTACTCTGGGTGGAACCGGAGGCGGAATCGTCGATACCGCAGAGCAGTTTGAAGCGATGTTGCAGAATGCACTTCACTGCTCACCAATTCATGAGGTGCTGGTGGAACAAAGCATTTTCGGGTGGAAAGAATTTGAACTGGAGCTGCTGAGAGATAAGGACGGAAACGTCGTGATCATTTGTTCAATCGAGAACTTTGATCCGATGGGAATACATACGGGAGACAGCATCACGGTGGCCCCGGCCATGACTCTTCCCGACACGACCTACCAGCACATGCGGGATCTGGCCATCAAGATGATGAATGGAATCGGGAATTTTGCGGGTGGCTGCAATGTGCAGTTTGCCGTCAATCCGGATGACCAGTCTCAAATTGTAGGAATTGAAATCAACCCACGGGTATCCCGTTCCTCAGCTCTGGCCTCTAAAGCAACCGGTTATCCGATTGCGAAAATTGCCGCCAAGCTAGCCATTGGGTACCGTTTGGATGAACTTAGCAACCAGATTACAAAAACGACATCCGCCTTTTTTGAGCCCAGTCTGGATTATGTAATTGTAAAAATCCCCCGCTGGAATTTCGACAAATTCAAAGGCGCCAACCGCGAACTCGGGCTTCAGATGAAGGCTGTGGGTGAAGTAATGGGCATCGGTGCAAATTTCCAGGAGGCGTTGCAGAAAGCATGTCAGTCGCTGGAAATCAAGCGAAACGGTTTGGGTGCTGATGGACGGGAACTCCGCGATCCGAAGCAGATTCTCCAGAGTCTGGAACACCCAAGCTGGAACCGACTCTTTCATGTATACGATGCATTCAAACTGGGCATTCCCCTTCGCACCATTCAGAAACTGACGAAGATCGACAAATGGTTTCTGCACCAGATCGAAGAACTGATCCACCTGGAAAAGGAAATCGAGCTGTTTACAATTCAAACAATTTCGAGACCCCTGTTGCTGGAAGCCAAACGAAAAGGTTATGCCGACCGGCAGATTGCACATCTCCTCAAATGCCTGGAAAGTGAAGTCTACAAAAAACGGACGGAACTCGGTATCCAGCGAACCTACAAAATGGTGGACAGCTGTGCCGCTGAGTTTGAGGCGAAGACACCGTATTTCTATTCCACCTTTGGCGAAGAAAACGAAAGTGTAGCCTCCGGAAAACCCAAGGTGCTGATCCTCGGCTCGGGTCCCAACCGGATCGGACAAGGCATTGAATTCGACTATTCCTGCGTCCACGGCGTACTGGCCGCTAAGGAGGAAGGATTCGAAACCATCATGATCAATTGCAATCCCGAAACCGTGTCTACCGATCCCGATATTTCGGACAAGCTCTACTTTGAGCCGGTGTTCTGGGAGCACATTTACGACATCATCCAGCTCGAAAAACCGATTGGCGTGATTGTACAGCTGGGCGGACAGACGGCACTGAAACTGGCCGAAAAACTGAACCGCTATGGCATCCCGATTCTCGGAACCAGTTACGAAGCCCTTGATCTGGCCGAAGACAGGGGCAGTTTCTCCAATTTGCTGAAGGAACACAACATTCCCTATCCGAAATTCGGGGCTGTGCAGGATGCCGATTCAGCCATTGAGCTGTCGAGAGAACTGGGATTCCCGCTGCTGGTGCGTCCGTCTTATGTACTGGGTGGCCAGAGTATGAAAATCGTAATCAACGAAGAAGAGCTCGAAACCCATGTGGTGAAAATTCTGGCCGATATGCCGGAGAACAAAATCCTGGTGGACCATTTTTTGGAGAACGCCATCGAGGCCGAAGCCGATGCCATCTGCGACGGAGAAGATGTGTACATCATTGGTGTGATGGAGCATATTGAGCCGGCCGGTATCCATTCGGGTGACTCGTATGCCTTGCTTCCGCCTTTCGATCTGAGCGAAGAAATCCTGCACCAGATCCGGGAATACACCCGCATCATTGCCCTGGCCCTCAAAACGAAGGGACTGATCAACATTCAGTTTGCGATCAAAAACGACAAGGTGTATGTGATCGAAGCCAACCCACGTGCGTCACGGACGGTGCCTTTTATTTCCAAAGCCTACCAGGAACCCTATGTGAACTATGCCACCAAGGTGATGCTGGG
>DAIOVD010000021.1:0-1756 GCA_036759185.1 Catalimonadaceae bacterium
CCCGAACAGCTCCACACCATCCGGGGTTACAAACAAATTGATCAGGTTTACGAAAGCTTTACAGCGTTCCCCGCCTTGCCTGCTCGGCTTCGATCGATTCAAACAAGGCCTGGAAATTACCCTTGCCAAACGACCGGGCACCTTTCCGCTGAATGATCTCGAAAAATAAGGTCGGACGGTCCTCCACCGGTTTGGTGAAAATCTGCAGCAGGTAGCCCTCTTCGTCACGGTCCACCATAATGCCCCATTTTTTCAGTTCTTCCATATCTTCTTCAATGATCCCAACCCGCTCACGGACGGTATCGTAATACGAACCCGGCACATAGAGAAACTCCACACCCCGTTTCCGCATTTCCGTAATCGTGAATACAATGTCATCCGTCGCAACCGCAATGTGCTGGCAACCCGGACCATTGTAAAAATCCAGGTATTCTTCCACCTGCGATTTCTTTTTGCCCAGTGCCGGCTCGTTGATTGGGAATTTGATGTAGCCGTTTCCGTTGCTCATCACTTTGCTCATCAGGGCGGTGTATTCCGTCGAAATGTCTTTGTCGTCGAAGGTCACCAGATTGGCAAAACCCATTACGTCCCCATAGAAATTGGCCCACTGGTTCATAGCACCCAGCTCCACATTGCCCACCATGTGGTCGATGTATTTCAGACCGGTCGGAATGGGGTGGAATTCGGTTTCCAGTTTCTCAAATCCCGGAAGGAAAAGGCCCCGATAGTTTTTACGTTCGATAAAAAGGTGCACCGTATCGCCATAGGTATGAATACCGGAGCGGCAAATGCTGCCGTTCTGGTCGCCGATGGTTTCGGGATGCAGAAAAGGACGGGCCCCACGGCTTACAGTTTTTTCAAACGCATCATATGCGTCGTCTACCCAAAGCGCAATTACTTTTACACCATCTCCATGTTTGGCCAGATGCTGGGCCATTTCACTGTGCTGGTCAAACGGTGTCGTTAGTACGAGCCGGATTTTCCCCTGCTGCAATACATAACTGGTATGCGTGCGGATTCCAGTTTCCAGTCCGGCATAGGCCAGGTCCTGAAACCCGAAGGCCGATTTATAGTAGTGGGCGGCCTGTTTGGCGTTGCCCACATAGAGCTCCACATAATCGGTGCCGTTGATGGGCAGGAAGTCCTGCGCCTTGTCAAAAATCTTGGCGTCCGACGAATATTCGAAGTTTTTCACCTCGGTTAAATCAATGGTTTCCATGTTGTTGTTGGTCTGTTTTGTCAGTAGTTAAACAAGTTCAGGCTGGGCCGGCATCCAGCTTCGGAAATACTCGGGTACTTCAAGCTTCAGTGCCTCGGTCGTAATTTTCACCGGCTTAAACGGATCAATCATCACCGCCAGTTCCTTGGTTTCTTTTTTGCCGATGCTGCGTTCAATGGCGCCTGGGTGCGGTCCGTGTGGAATGCCGCCGGGGTGCAGAGTGATCTGTCCTTTCTGGATGTTGTTGCGGCTCATAAAGTCACCGTCCACATAATACAGCAGCTCATCGCTGTCAATGTTGCTGTGGTGGTAAGGAGCCGGAATGGCATCGGGATGGTAATCATACAGTCTCGGTACAAAACTGCAGACCACAAAGTTCCGTCCCTGAAAATGCTGATGGATCGGCGGTGGCATGTGGATTCGTCCTGTAATCGGTTCGAAATTAAAAATACTCATCGCAAACGGGTAGCTGCAACCGTCGTAGCCCACCACATCAAAAGGATGGGTTTCGTATACGTACGGATAAATCAGGCCCCG
>DAIOVD010000021.1:1856-32889 GCA_036759185.1 Catalimonadaceae bacterium
TAGCTGCGGGCCTGGAGGTTGTCCTCAATGGCGACTTCCGGACGGACGCTGTACGGTTTCCCGTGTTCTTTCACCATCGTCGGTGGGTAGAGGTGGTACACCAGGGACGAAATCCCTGAGAAACCTTCCGTTCCAAACAGCTCTTCGTGGTACAAATCCCCATTCGGCTGGCGGAAAACAGTGTGTCTTTTGGGCGGAACGAGTCCTTCCCTTCGATAAATTGGCATAGGCAGGTGTTTCCTGCGAAATTCTGAGGAAGCATCTGAAATAGATTTGATCGCCGTCAGTCCGGAATCTGATTTTGGGCGGCTGGTCCCGTTCTTCGCTTTTACTCCTCGTGGCGGCCCCCCTGCTCCCCCTTCGGGGGCCGGGGGGCGCCACTGCGGGGTAACCGCTTCGCCCGGGGCCGCAGCGTTCTTTCTGTGGACGACACGTTCAAATCAGTCTGATCCTCTTTATTCAATTTCAGGGCACATTTACCGGACAAATCTGCAATTGAAATGCAGATTTGTCCGGTAAATGTGCTTACATTCGCATTATGATCAATCGGCAGCTCTCACAAAAAATTCAGGAAATCCGGGGCAAGTTCCCGATTGTAACGGTCATTGGGCCCCGTCAATCCGGCAAGACCACTCTACTTAAAGCGGAGTTTCCGGATCTTCCTTACGTAACGCTGGAGGATGTCGACATTCGTCTCATTGCCCGCAGCGATCCCCGCGGATTCCTGAAAAACTATCCGAATGGTGTTTTTCTCGACGAAGTTCAGAATGTACCGGAGTTGTTCTCCTACATACAAGGTATTGTGGATGCTCAGAATGTTCCCTTTGTTCTTTCTGGTTCTCAGAATTTTACTCTGATGGAGAATATTACCCAAAGTCTTGCAGGAAGAACCATTGTTCTAAAATTGTTGCCATTAAGCAAGGCCGAACTGGACATAGCTGCCATTCGTTTTGAGACCGCTGAGGAATACATTTTTACCGGCATGTATCCCCGGATTTACGATCGGAACATCGCGGCAGGAGATTTTTATGGATCGTATCTCACAACATATGTGGAAAAGGATGTCCGTCAGATTAAAAATGTAGGAGATTTGTCGGCTTTCACTGCCTTTTTAAAACTGTGTGCCGGCAGGATTGGGCAGGTTTTGAACATCCATTCGTTGGCCATCGATGCGGGCATTTCTGCCAATACAGCTAAATCGTGGTTGTCCGTTCTGGAGGCCAGTTTCATTTTGTATCTCCTTCCTCCTTACCATCAGAATTTCAACAAAAGGATCATTAAATCACCAAAGCTGTATTTTACGGATACAGGATTGGCATGCCGGCTTCTGGAGCTTGAAAACTTCCAGCAGCTCAATTCACATTTTCTAAGGGGAGGATTGTTTGAGAACTTTATTGTGAATGAATTCGTGAAAGCCCGGTTCAATTCAGGCCGGGGAATGAATCTGTATTATTGGCAGGCAAAAAATGGAAAGGAAATTGATTTGATGGTAGAAAGTGGTGGTCGGGTTCATTCCTTCGAAATTAAATCCTCCAAAACCTTTTCAACTCTGTTCTTTGAAAACCTTGCCTATTGGAAAGCTGTATCGGGTGATTCAGAATCTAAAATGAACGTCATTTTTGGAGGAGAAACTTCTCTGTCCGTTTCAAATGGATCCTTTGTGAGCTGGAGAGATCTGAGCATGATCCTGAATTACTAAATTGGGATTTCGGGCCATGTTCCGTTTATTCTGTTTCACATGGATGGCCGGATAGCCATTTCCCGACATGAAACCATTTACGGCTTAACTTTTCCAATATCCGGACAGTTTTTCCAGAATCCGGATTGAAAATTCCGGTCTTCATTCCGGAATGAACTGATAATCAGCAACCTGATTTTCGGGCTTGTTTTTTGAAACAAAAAATCGATTTACATATGAAAAAACCATGCCTGTGCAGCCCGTCTTGTTTTGGATCGGCGGATGCAAGGCCGTCAATTCGCCTGTTTTTTCAGTGTAAAACACAAACGCATTAATCAACGTGTTTTATGTATGGTATTGTAAACAAGGCAATTGAAGAACTGGTCATTCAAAAATTTGGCCAGGAAAAGTGGGAAGCCATCAAAGAACGAAGTGGGGTCGACATCGACTATTTTGTCAGCATCGAACCCTACGACGACGAAATCACCTTTCTCCTTGCCAACGCTGTGGCCGAAGAAATGTCCTTGACCATCGGAGAGGTTTTCCGGGCCTTCGGCGAATGGTGGGTACTCCATACGGCAAAGCAAAAATACAGCGGAATGATGGAAGCAGGTGGTTCCAACCTCATGCAGTTCCTTAAAAACCTGCCCCAGTTTCACAACCGGGTCATGTTGATTTACCCTCGCTTAACACCACCGGAGTTTTCCACCAGCCACATCGAAGATTCCAGTATCTGGATTCACTACCGGTCGAAAAGAGAAGGACTGCAGGAATTTGTGTTTGGCCTCTTGTCCGGTTTGTCGGCGCTCTATGAAACACCTGCCACCATCGAACTGGTTCAGAGTCGTGATACCGGATCCGACCATGAAATCTATAAAATCTCCTGGTGATGTTGGGCAAACTCAATCTGAATTTTGATCGGGAACAATTTAATCGCCTTTTCCCGTTTTTCGTTTTAATCGACTCGCACCTCACCATCGTGGATGCCGGTTCCAGCATTTTGAAAATGAAGCCTGGTTTGGTCAGTGCACCATTTCAGGATCATTTTAAGCTGATGCGACCCACCATTGAAAACCTGGAGTTTGGCCTGCTCAAAGACCGTATTCAGGAGCTGATGGTGATACACCTGGCCAGAGGATCCACGTTGATTCCACTACGGGGCCAGCTGGAGTTCATGGCCGGTGACAATAGACTCCTGTTTCTTGGCAGCCCCTGGTTCAATTCACCCGATGAAGTAAATCAGCTCAACCTTTCTTACCACGACTTTGCCCTCCACGATCCGCTGGTCGATCTACTTCATGTCCTGAAAAACCAGGAAATCAATGCCATCGAATTAAAGGACTTACTCACCCGGGTCAACCGGCAGAAAAATGAACTGAAGCGGTTGTCTTTCGTCGCCAGTTCCGATGAATACGGAGTGCTGTTCACTGAAATCAATGGGAATATTTCCTGGGTTAACCAGGGCTACTCGCGGCTCACGGGCTATGAACCGCAGGAAATTCAGGGCCGGACCGCTGTTTCTGTTTTGCGAGGTCCACGCACTGAGAAAGAACTCCTCCGTGAAATGGTCACTGCCTTTTATGAGGGCAAGAACTTTCAGGTGGAGCTTACCTGCTACCGAAAGGACGGTACCCATTTTCTGGGGCGTTGCAAAGGTCAGGCGGTTTACAACCGCTCCGGCAAGCTGATTGAGTATTTTGCCATCATCGAAGACATTACGGAAGCCAAAGCCAGGGAAGAGCAGTTCCGGATTTTATCGCTCATCGCGGAAGAAAATCAGAATGGCGTGATCATCGCCGATCCGGAAGGTAACGTCACCTGGATGAACAAAGGCTTTGAACAGATGTCGGGTTATTGTCTGGATGATTTAAAAGGAAAGAAACCGGGCGATGTTCTTCAGGGACCGAATTCCGATCCGGAAACGATCCGCTATTTGTCGCACCAGATTTCAACTGCATCCACTTTCCAGTGTGAAATTCTCAACTACACCAAAACAGGCACTGAATATTGGGTGCGGATTCAAGGTCAGCCGATCCGGGATAAAGCAGGAAAACTGACCAGTTATTTTGCCCTTCAGGAAGACATCACCATTGAAAGGGCAGGTCAGGAAGCACTGCGCCGAAGCGAAGAACGCTGGCAATTTGCTCTGGAAGGAGCCGGAGATGGCGTATGGGAATATAATTTCCAGACAGGAGAGGTCTTTTTCTCTCAGCAATACAAGCGAATGCTGGGTTTTGAGGAAGGGCAGTTTCTTAATAATTTTAACGAATGGGAAAGCCGTGTTCACCCGGATGATCGCACGGTTCTGGACGAGACAGAACGACTGTATAAAAGTGGTCTGATGAGTCATCATCAACGGGAATTCCGGATGCGGAATGCGGCAGGGCAATACATCTGGATACTGGACCGTGGCATGGTGGTAAGTCGCCTGGAAAATGCCCAGCCTTTGAGGATCATCGGCACCCACAGCGACATCACCGAACGCAAGTCAGCCGAACAGGCACTCACATTCAAGGAAGAAAAATACCGGAACATTATTGCCAATATGAACCTGGGAATTCTGGAAGTAGACCTTCAGGACCGGATTCAGTATGCCAATCCCAGTTTCGTTGAAATGTGTGGTTATGCCATGGAAGAATTACTGGGAATGAACGCCCGGACATTTCTAACCTCTGCGGAAAGCGATGCCCTCATGACAGAAAAAGTCGCCATCCGGACCAAAGGGAAGTCAGATGCGTACGAAATTGCAATTAAAAACAAGCGGGGTGAGCCGCGTTGGTGGTTGGTTTCCGGGGCGCCCAGTTACAATGAAAAGGGAGAATTGATTGGCTCCATTGGTATTCATCTGGATATTACCGACCAGAAGGAGTTGCAGAAAGAATTGCTGGATGCAAGGGAACTCGCAGAGGCATCATCCAGAGCCAAAGAGACGTTTCTCGCCAACATGAGCCATGAAATCCGGACGCCTATGCATGCCATTTCCGGAATGGTGGCGCTTTTGCTCAAAACAAAACTGACCCCAACCCAGAAATTCAACCTGGAAGTCATCCGGACGGCTTCCGAAAACATGCTCATCATTCTCAACGATATTCTGGATTTATCGAAACTGGAAGCGAGTAAACTTGTGATGGAGAAAGTGGGGTTTGAACTGGAACCCGTCCTTAGGAAAGCGGTTCAGGTGATGAAAATCAAGGCCAGGGAAAAGCGACTGGATCTTTCACTCGACATTAAACTGGATGGAATCGCAGGTGTTCTCAAAGGAGATCCGTACCGGCTGAATCAGATTTTATTCAACCTGATGAGCAACGCCATCAAGTTTACGGAAATGGGAGAGGTAAAGGTTCATTGTCAACTGGAGCACAATGAAGAAAACAGGCAGTTTCTCCGTTTTGAGGTCTCAGACTCCGGAATCGGAATGGATCCGGAATTTATGGCACATCTGTTTGAGAAATTTTCGCAGGAGCATCAATCCACTTCGCGAACCTACGGCGGAACCGGACTGGGGATGAACATCACCAGGGAACTTATCTCTCTCATGGGAGGAGAAATATCCGTTCAAAGCCGGAAGGGTATAGGCAGTACGTTTACTTGCATACTTCCGTTTGAAACCGGAACAAAAGGCGACCTTCCTGCTGAACTGAAAGCAGACAACGTCGGTGTGGTTTTTAAAGATCTCCAGGTTTTACTGGTCGATGACAATGAGATGAATCGTCTTGTCGCCAATACCCTTCTTCATCATCTGGGTGCCGTGGTAACGGAAGCGGTGAATGGGCAGGCGGCGGTCAACCTTGTTACAGAAGACGCTGGTTTTGATATTGTTCTGATGGATATTCAGATGCCGGTGATGGATGGAATTGAAGCTACGGCACTGATTCGCAAACGGATGGGTAACAAAATTCCAATTGTCGCCCTCACGGCCAATGCCATGAAATCGGATGTGGAAATCTATAAAAAGGCTGGAATGGATGCTGTGCTTTCAAAGCCCTTCACCGAACCTGGCCTGGTGAATTTACTGTCGATGGTGCTATCCAATAATACCACTTTGGAAATGAAAAAAGAGGAGCCGAAATACTATGACCTGCAAATACTGAAGGAAATGTCCATTGGCAATCAGGAGTTCATTCCAAAAATGTTGAATCTGTTTCTTTCACAAACACCCCTTTTGGTGCTGGAAATGAAAGAAGCCATTGACCAGCACGATCTTTCACGGCTTTCCAAAATCGGTCATAAGCTCAAGTCGATGATCAGTACACTGGGTATTTCAGAATTGAAGGATGATATCCGGACTCTGGAAAAAGCTTCCACTCTGAATGTTTCCGCAGCCCGGATTGAACCTGTTTTTCAGAAAGTCGAGAAGATCCTGGCGATTGTCCTGAGGCAACTGGCAGATGAGATTACCGATTATTAACAGTCTTACCTGTTTTTTTTAGGGCCACTATGGAGTTTGGAGTGAAGGATTCTTCCTGTTTTCCGGTTTCTTATGGATTGAATATTCTCACCAGGAAACGAAAAGTCTGATTTTCATCCTTAAGCCAGATTCTTATCGTCTTTCCACTTATCGTAGTGAAACAACAACTTGTCTTTCCATTCTTCAACTGGCAGAAAATTCCAGTTTTCAGCCAGTCTGATTTTTTCCAGTATAGCTGCCTGGTGAAGTCCACGCCTACGGGCCTCTGAATAGGGGAGATCTGAAAAAGTCACCATTGTGTAAAGCGGAATCCAGTCAGATACTCCACTTTTTATGAGAAGGCTTTCGAGTTTCTTTTTCAGTTGAAATGCAGGATCCGATACGAGATCCCGCATTTCAATAAAATTATCAAGTGCCAGTTGACTGATCGCTTCTGCATCGGGACGCCGTTTCTGCGAAAAATCTTCAAACAAACTTTCCCAGGTACTGTGCTCTTCTAACATGTCCATCAGTATCCGGCAATCTTCAAATCCGGCAATCATGCCCTGGCCATAAAACGGAACCACTGCATGAGCTGCATCACCGATTAAAAGGAAGTTCTGGTTGTTCCAGGGTGCACATCGGATGGTCACCAGCGATGCCACCGGATGGTTCTGAAACTGCTGAACATAATCGGGCATCAATGGAATAAGATCTGCGAATTCTTCTTCAAATAAGCGCCTGATCTCATCCGGAGTGCGAATGGTTTCAAATGATGAAGTCCCTTCAAACGGATAGAAAAGAGTGGCCGTAAAGGTCTCGTCCTGATTAGGCAAGGCGATCATCATAAACGACTTACGTGGCCAGATGTGGAGTCCGTCGTTTCGGGTTGCCCAGCCACCATTGGGACCAGGGTGAATTGTAAATTCCTTGTACCCGTGTTCGATGTAGGCCTGTTGATAAAAAAACTTATCCTCCCGCATCATTTCGTACCGAAGAGCTGAAAAGGCTCCGTCAGATCCAATGAAAGCATCTGCCTCGATGCGGTGGCGAAGTCCCTCAATATCCGACACGTAAGACAGCGATTTATCGAAGGAGAATTTTTCTGCTTTGCTTTCGAAATAGATTTTGATGCCGGGTAATTTTTCAGCCTCATCTAGCAGGAAGCAATTGAGTTTATAGCGGGAAATAGCATATATCGCCTGGTCTTTTTCTCCATAAGGGAAAAACGATTGTTCCCCATTTTCAGAATGCACCACTCTACCATACATAGGCATCGCCAGTTCCCGGAGCGCATCGGCTAATCCGGCTTTTTCAAGCGCATGCCATCCACGGTGGCTTAATGCCAGGTTGATGGAACGTAGATTGGCAAACGATTTGAACCGAAGGTCAGGCCGTTTTTCATGAATCTCAACTTTGAATCCTTTTTTTGCCAGAAAGATTGCCAGCAATGAACCGACAAGCCCGGCTCCGAAAATGGCAATTTTATTGTGGGGAGTAATGGTTTTCTGCATGTTTGGGGGCAGTTGATTTCCCTGTTCAACAGGAAACTGCATGCCGGATTTTATGCAGCAAAATTAGGGCAGGATTCAGTTTTTGTCCGGAATAAAATCAATGAGAATTATTAGTTCATGTCCAAGACCCCGGTTCTGCCGAACAGGCATCCCATTGTTTCCAAATCTGGTTGTATTTTCGCATCCAAATGAACATCCACTTTTACAAGTACGAAGGCACCGGAAACGATTTCATCATGGTCGATAACCGGGATTTGTCGTTTCCGAAAAAGGAAGAAACCATCCGCCTGCTCTGTGATCGCCGCTTTGGCATCGGTGCCGATGGTTTGATTCTGTTGGAAGAATCGGTTGAACACGACTTTAAAATGGTGTACTACAATTCCGATGGACGCGAAAGTACCTTCTGTGGAAACGGTGGTCGCTGCGTGGCATCTTTTGCCCGAAAACTGAATCTGGTTGAGGAAAAGACACAGTTTGAAGCCAAAGATGGTCTGCACCAGGCTACATTCCACGGCAGTGCTGTCCGTCTGAAAATGAGGGATGTGACAGAAGTGAAAACGATTCTGGATGGTTATGAACTTTTTACCGGATCGCCACATTTCGTGGTGTTTACAGACCATGTTGCCCAGACAGATGTGCACAAAGAGGGTCGCCGCATTCGTACGATGGACCACAATATGCCGGACGGTATCAATGTAAACTTCGTGGAAAAACAGTCCGATGGAATTTACGTCCGCACCTACGAGCGTGGCGTGGAAGACGAGACTCTGTCTTGCGGAACCGGCGTCACTGCCAGTGCGTTGGTGGCCTCTTTAAACGGATACAACAGTCCGGTTCAGGTGCAAACACCCGGTGGAATGCTGGAAGTGGAGTTCATTCGTGAAGCAGGATCTACCTTTCGCAATGTCTTTCTCAAAGGACCTGCCCGTTTTGTATTTGAAGGCCACTTCGAAATTTGAAACCCCGTACGGGTTGACCTTTAGCCATTTCCTTCTACCTTTGCCTCATGCAGCACACGCTACGCATTTACAACACACTTACCCGGCAAAAAGAAGATTTTCAGCCTATTAATCCTCCGTTCGTTGGACTCTATGTTTGCGGACCGACGGTTTACAACAATGTTCACCTGGGAAATGTCCGGTCATTTCTCACATTCGATATTCTGGTTCGCTATTTGCGCTTCATGGGATATACTGTACGGTATGTCCGCAACATTACCGATGTGGGCCACCTTGTTGGAGATGGAGACGAAGGAGAAGATAAAATCGGAAGAATGGCCAAGCTCGAAAAGCTGGAGCCAATGGAAATCGTTCAGCGTTATACAAATGATTTTCATAATGTTCTGCTTCAGTTTAATCTGATTCCACCCAGCATTGAGCCCACCGCCACAGCCCATTTGGTCGAGCAGATTGAGGCCACACAGGATCTGATTAATAAAGGACTCGCCTACGAATCGAATGGTTCTGTTTATTTCGATATCGCCCGTTACAACGAACAGGGAAACGAATACGGAAAACTTTCTGGCCGTATTCTGGATGATCTTCTCACCGAAACCCGAGATCTGGAAGGGACCGACGAAAAGAAAAGTCCTCTCGATTTTGCTCTCTGGAAAAAAGCCGCTCCGGAACACATCATGCAATGGAATTCGCCATGGGGAAAAGGATTTCCTGGATGGCATCTCGAATGTTCCTGCATGAGCACCAAATATCTGGGCCCTCAGTTTGACATCCACGGCGGGGGAATGGACCTCAAGTTTCCTCACCACGAATGCGAGGTGGCACAGGGAAAAGCTCTGAACGGTGTCGATCCGGTCCGCTACTGGATGCATGCCAATATGTTGACAGTGAACGGGCAGAAAATGTCGAAATCATTGGGGAACAGTTTCCTTCCGGGAGAGTTGTTTGCTGGTGATCATCCACTTCTGGATCAGGCATATTCTCCAATGACGGTGCGGTTTTTTATGCTGCAATCGCAGTACCGCAGCACACTTGATTTTTCAAATGAAGCCCTCAAGGCAGCCCAGAAAGGATACCGTCGCCTGGTGAACGGCCTGCGAATAGCCAAGACACTTCAGTTTGAAAACGGAGATCAGCCTTTGGATGAAAAGAAGGCAACTGAAATCCGCAATGCACTTGATGGTTTTTACAAAGCCATGGGTGACGACCTTAATACCGCCGTTGCTATTGCTGAATTGTTTACGCTGCTGAAGTATGTTAATATGCTGCAAACCGGTCAGTTACATCCGTCTGCTTTAGGTGAAACTTTGTTCATAGAATTGAAAGATAGCTTTGTTTCCTTCATGCAGGATCTGTTGGGTTTGGTAGAAGAACAACCGACCGGCGATGAAATGCTGAAAGGAATGCTCAACCTGTACAAAGAGTTTAAAGAAGCCAAACAATACGACAAGGTCGATGAAATCCGGTCGTATTTTAAATCGCAGGGCCTCGTGATCCGGGACCTGAAAACACGCATCGACTGGGCGTATGATGAATAAATCCCGGTCTGTATTCATGATAATTAATTCGAAATTTTAGAAAATGATTCAACGTCCTCAGACCCTCATGCTGGGTCTCATTCTTATTCTGATGATCGCCGCTTTGTTCCTTCCCAACTGGGAGAAAATAAGCCTGGATGGCACGCAAACTGCCCGTCAGACCGCATTTGAACTGTTGATTACCAAAGGAACCGGAACCGAAGCCACATCTGATGCCCGCTCCCGGTATTATCTCGCCGGAGCCATTTGTCTGGTGGCTGCCCTGGCCGGTTATTCCATTTCACAGTTTAAAAACCGCAAACGCCAGATGATGGTGGGTTTCGGTATTTCATTGTCACTGGCGCTCACTTTGGTCGCCATGATGCTTGGTATTAAAGAAGGAGAAGCCTTTTTTGATGTCACCAAAGAAGGGAAGTTTCTTCCCGGATTCTATACGCTGTTTGTCGCACTTTTCGCCAACATCGTCAGCAACCGCCTCATCCGGAAGGATGAAAACCTGGTCCGCAGTATGGACCGCATTCGCTAATGGCTAAACAACACAACAACCAGGACCCGCTTGCGCAACGAATTGCGGAGCTTTTTCCAGAAGGAGGATTTGAATATTCGTTTCATGAAATCGCGGATTTACTGGACTACCGATCAAGAGAAGATAAAATAGACCTCAGTCTGGCTTTGCAGAAACTACTGAAAGCCAAAACCATTCAGGAGTTTTCGAACGGGAAATTCGGACTTCCGGATCCAGCTTCGCAGAAAGCCAACACGGGGAAAGTGGATTTCATCAATCCCCGCTATGCCTACATCCGAATGGAAGGCGAAACCCAGACAAAAGATGTGTACGTTCCGGTCGAAGATCTCAAAGGTGCCCAGGATGGTGACCTTGTGGAGATCGCCATTTTTGCGGGACGCAAAAGCAAAAATCCGGAAGGGCAGGTGCTCAATATTATTCAGAGGGCCCGCCAGCATTATGTGGGAACCTTGAGGGTGAAATCCGGCATCGGTTGGTTATCGGCCGATTACCGCAAAATGCACGAAGAAATCCTGATCAACGAAGGTCATCTGAAAGGTGCCCGTGACGGACAGAAAGTGCAGGTGGAAATCAAACATTGGGGAACTGCCAACCGCAAACCACAAGGAGTGGTGAGCGAAGTACTCGGACTGCCTGGAGAGAACAATGCTGAAATGCATGCGATTCTGGCTGATTACAACATTCCACTTCGTTTCTCAGCTGAATCCGAAAGAGAAGTGGCCGAATTTTCAGGTGTTATTTCCGAAGAAGAAACCAAAGACCGTCGTGACTTCCGGAATGTACTCACCTTTACAATTGATCCGTTCGATGCCAAAGATTTTGACGATGCCATTTCCATCGAACCTGCTGGTGACGGCATCTGGGAAGTTGGGGTGCACATCGCCGATGTCTCGCATTTTGTGAAACCCGGTACCGTCCTTGATAAAGAAGCCTTTGATCGGGCGACATCCGTTTATTTGGTCGACCGCGTTTCGCCTATGTTGCCCGAACGACTCAGCAACGATTTGTGCTCGCTCCGTCCGAATGAGGACCGCCTCACATTTTCCTGTGTCGTCTTTATGGATGCCCGTGGTAAAATCGTGAAAAAGCCCTGGATTGGCCGCACGGTGATCCACAGCAAACGACGTTACACATACGAAGAGGTACAGGAAGTAATTGAAGGCAATCCAGATCCCAATCAGGATTATCTGCGTCTTCTGAATGAAATGGCCCTCGCAATGCGGGATGGCCGGATGGCTTCCGGTGCCATGTCCTTCGAATCAACTGAAGTGAAATTCCTTCTCGACGACAATGGAGTTCCGTTGAAAGTGATTCCGAAAATCCGGAAAGACGCACACAAACTGGTGGAAGAGTTCATGCTCCTTGCCAACCGTACTGTGGCAGAATATGCATTCTTTTACAATGACGGAAAGGCAACCAACCCGATGGTGTACCGTGTGCACGAATCTCCCAATCCGGAACGCCTGCAGAACTTTGCCGATTTCGCGGGTCGGTTTGGGTATAAAATCAATGTGTCGGATGAAAAAGTTGCGATGTCTTTGAACGCAATGGTCGCCAAACTGGAAGGTACGCCTGAACAGGAACTGATGCAGAATCTGGCGATCCGTGTGATGGCCAAAGCCCGGTACACCACCAAGGCTCTGGGTCACTTTGGACTGGCATTTCATCACTATTCGCATTTTACATCGCCCATTCGACGCTATCCGGATGTGCTCACCCACCGTCTGTTGTGGAATTACCTGCAATCGGAAGCCCGGATGGAAAAAGATGCTCTGGAGAAATTGTGTCTCCATTGCAGCGACAAAGAAAAAATGGCATCCGAAGCCGAACGTGCTTCCATCAAATACAAACAGGTGGAATACATGGCCCTTCAGGATTCTTCCAAAATTTATGACGGAGTCGTTTCCGGTGTAACCGAATGGGGCATTTTTGTTGAAATAATTGAAAATCGTTGCGAAGGGATGGTGCGGATCACCGATCTCAACATCGATACCTTCGACCATCTGGAAAAGGAATATTGTCTGGTGGGTCGGCGCACCAAACTGCGGATTACATTTGGCGATAAGGTCAAGGTCCGTGTAAAGGCAGCCAACCTGGAAAAGCGAAACATCGATTTTGTTCTCGAAGAACTGGCAGGAGGGAAGGTCCAGCCGAAAGAAGATCGCAGCATTTACCAGAAACCAGTCTGGACAAAAGGCCGCAAATCTTCTTCGAAAGGCGGAGGGCGAAAAAGGCGATGATGGGTTTTATTAACAACGAACCATGAGATAAAAAAAGGGTCTGGATTAGCTTCAGGCCCTTTTTTTATCCAGCGATGTTAATCTTTCCGGAAACGGATGAATTGGCTTCCGGCTTTCAATGCATACAATCCTGCCGGTAATTCATCCAGCCGGATGGTTATACCCGAATTGGTTTTCAATACAGGGCGTACATATTCCTGACCGGAAACGGCCACCAAACGGACGGTTTCATTTGTTAATCTTATTGTTTCCAGGAAAATTTCTTCTGTTGCCGGATTCGGAAAAATCCGGAGAATCTCTCCAGAATTATTAACTGGAGACACAGATGTCGGAATGTCGTCCACCAATCGAAACAACATATTTTGTATCAAAGCAGGAGATTCGTCGTTCCAAATCCAGTCCTGATCGGAAGTAGTCAAAATACTTCCCTTAACACCTGCCGGATCTGAGTAATAAAACCCATAAAATTTTCCATTGAATTCAAGGAACTTTTCAACACCTGTGCCCTCTCCGGCACGTCCTGAATTGAAATAATCTAAATGGGTTACTGTATTGGGGATGTTTGATAATATACCGCTGATAGCCATCGGAGCCAGAAGTCCGGTCTGACTTGATACCCATTGAAAATCAGCACCAACCGCTTTTGTAAGGGTGTCATATGCTATATTTCCCGAAAGTGAAGCAACGTATTCGGTCTGCAGATACAACGGTCTTCCACTCATCACGAATTGTTTTAATACCTGAATCTGACCTTGTGAAATTGCCACGGTTGCCGATGAAACTATGAGAACATCGGTTTCGGCCAGATTGCTGTAAGACGAGAGGAACGCATTGAGTTCGATGGAAGCATTGTGACCCATCAAAACAGCATTGTGTTTCCATACTGTATCCTGAACAGCATACGAGCCACCTTGCTGGCTGCTGATGATGGTGATTCGTGATGAGAATCCCTGATGGGATAATAGCAGTACTAAAATAAAGGTAAACAGGTGCTTCATAGATTGCTGGATGTTAAAATGCAAAATCAGCAATCAGTTCTGTATCAAGCCTACCAATCAATCAGTTTTTTGCACACAATTCACTGAAAAGAGTCAATCACTTTTAATCAACAATGAGTCGGTTTTCAAACACCATGCAAATTTGTCTGATTACTCTGTCCGCAATGAAACCACCGGATTTGCACTGGCAGCCGGCAGAATACGGGAAATCAAAGTGAGTATGGCGACTAAGAATACGGTGACCAGGGAACCTGCGAACATCCACCATTCGAGGGAAATACGGTTGGCAAAATCCTGGAGCCAATGGTACAAACCATAACCGGCAACTGGAAAGGCCAGCAAAGAAGCCAGTCCGACCAGCAGAAGGAAATCTTTCCCGATCACCATAAAAATATCGGGAAGTCCTGCTCCCAGAACTTTCCGGATACCGATTTCTTTCACCCGCTGTTCCAGACTGAACGTGACCAGTGCATACAATCCCAGGCAGGAAATGATGATACTCAGGATGGAGAAGTAGGCAAAAATCTGCATCATCTTGTCTTCATTCCGGTACAGTTTTTCAAAGGTTTCATCCAGAAAAAATGCTTCCATCGGATACTTATGGGAATACTGGCCCCAGACTTTCTCAACATGGTTCATTGCTTCTTTTTCTTTCCCGGCTTTGATTTTCACCAGTAAATTTCCCGAAATGCGGTTGTCAAGCATCATCACCAATGGCGATATGGGTTGGTGCAGGGATGCATAGTGAAAATCTTTTACCACCCCGATCACTTTCCCGTTGTAGCCAAATCCATTTGCCAGTGTGCATGTAAACGGATCCTTCCATCCATAGGATCTGACAGCTGTTTCGTTCACAAGAAAGGCTGCTGTATCGTCGGATTTGAATTCTTTAGAGAAATTCCGCCCTTTCACAAGTTTCATATCCATGATGTCAAGGAAGTCGTAGCTGATGGTCATAATGTCAATTCCTTTCTCAATTCTTTGCTTTCCGGGTTCTTCAATGGCATGAAGGAGCATTCCTGAAAACTTTCCGGGAATACTGCCTGAACCGGCGATTTTAAGAATGGCGGGATGTTGTTTGAGTTCGGATTTTACCACTTCAAAACGGTTGACAAACGAACTGTCTGCCACGGGAACCGAAACCACCAGCAATTGATCTTTGGCAAACCCAAGGTTGGTGTGTTTCATGAAATGCATTTGAGCAAACACCACTATCGTCCCAAGAATAAACGAAACCGAAATGAAAAACTGCAGAGCTACCAGTCCCTTCCGCAAACGGTTGGCCCCAGTTCCCGGCGAATTCTGACTTTTCAGCACCTGCACCGCCTGCATCCCGGACAAGTAAAAAGCCGGATACGAACCAGCCACTGTACCAATGAACAAAAGAAGGAAGACAATCAGTGAAAGGAATGGCATCGAAAAAGGAATGTGCAGAGATTTGTCAGTAAGAGAGTTAAACAGAGGCATCAGGCACACCAGCAGAATCATAGCCAGCAAAATAGCAAAACCGGTTGTCACCATTGACTCCAGTATAAACTGACGAAACAGCATGCCACGATCGGCACCAGCCGTTTTCCGGACTCCGATTTCTTTGGCTCGTTTGGACGAAGTTGCTGTCGCCAGGTTGAGGTAATTGATGCAGGCAATCACCAGAATGAAAATGGCGACTATTGAGAAGATATAAATGTAGGATGCGTTGCCAGTCCGGCTGTAGCCAGCCTTGTATTCCTTGTCGAGATGTATTTCTGTTATGGGTTGTGCCTTGAACCGGATGGCACCTTCCGAATTCACCGTTTTAAGCCAGGGAACAATGTAAGTATCTCGTAACTGATCCAGTTTTGCCTGGAATCCAGGGATATCCGATTCCTTTTTCAAAAGCACATAATTGGTTTGCGCCATGTAAAACCAGTCGTTGCTCAGCTGGTTTATCATTACCGGATTGAGCGACGAAATGGAAAGCAACGTATTGAAATAGAGGTGAGAATTGTTTTTTTCTTCCTTAACCACACCGGTTACTTTGTATGGAAGCCGGGCATACTGGATGGTTTTTCCCAGTACTCCGGTCGTTGTGCCAAACAAAGTTCGGGCGACGTCTTCGTTGATCACGGCTGTCCCTGGTTCTGCCAGGGCTGTCTTTGGATCGCCTTCCACAAATTCGTAGTCGAAAATCCGGAAGAATCCCGGATCGGTCATAAAGTTGTCCTCGAACTGAAACGGCTTCTGGTCGATCCAGACCGTTTGTTTGTTCACCGACATCAGGCGGACAGATTCTTCGATTTCGGGATAATCCTTTTTCAAAGTAGGAGAGAGCATGTAAGAGCTCAGACCCATTTTATCTTCTTCGCCGCCCAGTTTCATCTCCGAAACCAGACGGAAAATCCGGTCCTTTTTGCTGTGGTGCTGGTCGTAGCTCAGTTCATTTTCAACAAACATGTAAATAAGCAGGCAGGAACACATGCCGGCCGCCAGTCCAAAAATATTGATGCCGCTTACAAATCGGTTGCGCCAGAGAAATCGGAAAGTAGTTTTGAGCATGTTGTTCTTCGGTGTTTTTGCTGGTGAATCGTCTGAGCGAAAGTGAGATTTGGCAGCATCCATCCAAAACATGAAATGATCAAAGGCATAATCTCTTGTCCGGAAGGTGCTCATCCGGAAGCAGCTTGATAAACGGACGGTATCATTCTTTCCCAGTCCAGACCATTCTGATTCAGAGCTTTCGGTAGTGAGCTATGGTGCTTTGTCGCGGACATGTTTTTCATCTCATTTCGGTACCGTCATGAAGAAAGAAAAATAATGATCAGGGCGTCAGATTCTTAAGCGCTTTCTGTTGTTTTCTGACTTGAAACCTGCCTGCATTCCGTTACCTTTGCCTCTCTCTCAATATTTCGATCAGCATGCAAATCACCTATTACGGACAATCCTGTTTTCAGGTCAACATTGGCGGGTACAAAATTTTATTTGATCCCTTTATAACACCCAATCCACTTGCAAAGGAAATTGACATTACCAAGATTGAAGCTGATTACATTTTGCTTTCGCATGCCCATCAGGATCATATTTATGATGCCGAGGCCATAGCGAAAAACACAGGAGCGACCATCATCGGGATTTGGGAAATTCATGCCTGGTTTGAACAAAAAGGAGTGAAAACCCATCCGATGAACATTGGCGGCAAATGGCCTTTTGAATTTGGAACCGTCATTATGACACCCGCAATTCATTCCAGTTCTTTTCCGGATGGATCGTATGGTGGGAATCCTGCCGGTTTTGTGATTGAAAACGATGAGCATACCTTCTACTACAGTGGCGATACAGCTCTGTTTTCAGACATGAAACTCATCGGGGAGATCTACAAACCGGAATTTGCATTCCTGCCAATCGGGGATAATTTTACAATGGGTATTAAAGAAGCGGTGATGGCATCCCGTTTTGTTGGGGTGAAAAAGATCATTGGCATGCATTTCGATACCTTCCCCTATATTCAGATTGACCACAAAGAGGCCATGATGATTGCCAGTTTTAATGAGGCTGAACTGATTCTGCCAGAAATCGGAAAGCCATTTGAAATCTAAAAACGTCAACCACACATCAGCAGATTGAATGCAGTTTGTCTGAACAAAAAATTTATGGGAAAAATAATCGGAATAGCCAATCAGAAAGGAGGCGTAGGAAAAACCACCACCGCCATAAACCTGGCCGCCAGTTTTGCGGCTCTGGATTTGAAAACACTTCTTGTGGATGCAGATCCCCAGGCCAACAGCACCTCCGGAATTGGCTTCGATCCCCGCGAAATTGAAAACTCGGTTTATGAGTCAATGGTGGATGGTGTCCCGATGGACAAAATCATCCTTCCAACGGAAATTCAATCACTTTATCTACTTCCCAGTCACATCGATCTTGTCGGTGCCGAGGTGGAAATGATCAACCTTGAAAAGAGGGAGGAGAAAATGAAAAAGGCCCTGGCTACGATTAAGGATGATTACGATTACATCATCATCGATTGTTCTCCATCTCTTGGTCTGATCACAGTGAATGCCCTTACAGCTGCAGATTCGGTGATCATTCCGGTTCAATGTGAATTCTTTGCTCTGGAAGGTCTGGGAAAACTCCTCAATACCATCAAAATTATCCAGGCACGTCTCAATCCGGAGTTGGCCATCGAAGGAATTTTGCTGACGATGTACGATAGCCGGCTCCGCCTGTCCAATCAGGTAGTGGAGGAAGTTCGCCAGCATTTCCAGAACATGGTGTTTGATACCATCATTCCCCGGAATATTAAGTTGAGTGAATCACCAAGTTATGGCGTGCCTGCCATCATGCATGATTCGGAAAGCAAGGGTTCCATCAGTTATCTGAACCTTGCCAAAGAAATTGTCCGCAAAAATTCAGCTTCAAAATCCTGACAATCAGGTGCAGAAGGAGAGGGGCTTGTCCGGAAACAGATTCTCACGTAGGTTTGAGGATCGTTCCGGAATCTTCAAAAGATCATATTGAAGTGTTTCAGAACGAAAAGAGAGTAACGCATTGGAAACGCAGATGAAAAAAAGAACCGGTTTAGGAAGAGGATTGAATGCATTGCTGAGCGACAGTGGCAAAGAGGAATCGGCCCCGGTTTCGCTTGAGCCTTTGGCAGAAGCGCCCCGCCAGTCAGGTGTGGATCTGATTGATATTCATACGATCGAGACCAATCCTTTTCAACCCCGAACTCATTTTGATCAGGAAGCATTGGCCGAACTGGCCGACAGCATCCGGGTTCAGGGAATTATTCAGCCAATTACGGTGAGGCAATTATCTGCCAATCAGTACCAGCTGATATCGGGTGAACGGCGTTTGCAGGCCTCCAAACTGGCGGGACTTACACATGTTCCTGCCTACGTGAGAAAGGCCAACGATCAGCAGATGCTTGAAATGGCCCTGATTGAAAACATCCAGCGTGAAAATCTGAATGCCCTCGAGATTGCCCTTTCCTATCAGCGTCTTTTGGCAGAGTGCAATCTGAAACAGGAAGAACTGGGCGACCGGGTTGGAAAAAAACGGGCTACTGTCAATAATTACCTGAGGCTACTCAAACTGCCACCGGAAATCCAGGCGGGTATTCGGGATGGTCAGGTGAGCATGGGTCATGCACGTGCTCTGGTTAATGTGGAGTTTATTGAGGATCAGCTCTATATCTACAATAAAATTGTACGGGAACAATGGTCTGTACGGCAGGCTGAAGA
Source organism: Catalimonadaceae bacterium (assembly GCA_036759185.1). Lineage (GTDB taxonomy): Bacteria > Bacteroidota > Bacteroidia > Cytophagales > Flexibacteraceae > CAMDMI01. The sequence continues at coordinate 20,913 of DAIOVD010000021.1, forward strand.
GGCCGTCCGTAAACTCGCAGAAGGAATCAAGCCGCAGGGTAGCCCGGATACAGTGGCGCCTGAATCTGCATTGATCAGCCACCTGAGGCAACGGCTTGCCACTCATTTCGGAACAAAGGTTCAGGTGAAAACCGGTAAGGATGAAAAAGGAGAAATCCGGATTCCGTTTGTTTCCAATGATGACCTTAACCGAATCCTGGAATTGCTCAAGCTTTGATCAGATGACGCTGAGAAAGATTCTGGTATTTATTGGCCTTATCTTGTCCTCACTGGTATATGGCCAGACGGATTCTCTCATTATCAAAAGCCGGATCGATTCTCTGGCCTCTGCCAAAGCCTTAAAAAAGAACCGGGATCCCCGAAGGGCGACCATGTTATCAGCGGTTTTACCTGGTGCCGGACAGATCTACAACCGCAAATACTGGAAACTGCCGATTTTGTATGGTGGTGCTTTCACTCTCGGTTATTTTATCAAATTCAACCATGACCAATATGTGCTTTCACGGGACAGTTACATCAATGTGAAAGCCGGTCTTCCGGATTATTACAAAGGATCCTATTCGAAAGAGCAACTGGTACAACTGAGAGAATACTGGAGACGAAATCGGGATCTGCTCATTATCATTTCAGGATTTACCTATCTCCTCAATATTGCCGATGCGGCAGTGGATGCCCATCTGAGCTCATTTGATGTGAGCGACGACCTGAGTATGAAATACCAACCGGTTCTGTATATGGCAGGAAATCAGCCTGTAATCGGTCTTGGCCTTGCGTTTCAGTTCCATTAACCATTTTTGAAAATGAAAGATATTCAACCGGAAAAACTACGCATTCTTCTTATCGGCTATGGCAAAATGGGGAAAGCCATCGAGACCATTGCTACTCAGCGGGGGCATTCTATTACAGCGATTGTGAGTGATAAGCAGATGGATGTAGAACATATCTGTCGGTCGTATCAACCCAACATCGCCTTTGAATTTACTTCTCCGGAGGCAGCTGTCCAGAATCTGAAAGGTCTGATATCGGCTGGTATCCCAACAGTATGCGGATCGACCGGTTGGCTGTCACAATGGAATGAGATAGCCCATTTGGTGAAAGAAAAAAACGGCAGCTTTTTCTATGCCTCAAATTTTTCCATGGGAATGAATCTGCTTTTCAAACTGGCAGAACTGGCAGGTCGGTTTATGAATGAATTGCCAGATTATGATATTGACATAGCAGAGATTCACCATACAGAGAAGAAAGACATTCCCAGCGGCACTGCCATCACACTGGCTGAAAAACTGATCCACGAGGTGACCAGGAAAACTGCCTGGGTCGTGAACGATAAACCGGAAGCAGGACAGATTCAAATTTCTGCATTGAGAGAACCCAGCGTTCCAGGAACACATACCATTACCTTTAGTTCTGCCATTGATACCATCGAAATGAGCCACACCGCCCATTCACGCATGGGATTTGCGGATGGTGCCGTCCGTGCCGGCGAATGGTTGCTTGGAAAAAAGGGAATTCATTCCATGGACGACTTCCTTAAAGATCGTTTTCGATTGAAAGAAGGGGCCTGATTTTATTCTTCCGGTTTCATTCGGGACGGATCCCAAGTGTTTTTGGGAGGAATCCGGTATACCCGGTACCAGTTGCTTCTGTCCAACCAGTGGTTTACATTCAGGTATTCAACCCATTCCGGGAAACTACTGTATAAAAGGACGGCGTTGTACTCCTTCACAAAAGGCATTTCCTTGTGGGAATTCGTGAAAACAAAAATCTCTCGTCCATCTTTGAGACCATCAATAAAGGCAATTGATTGCAACGGCATTCGGACAAAATTCGGGTTCACAAAATATCCAGCCACATTGTTTCCGCTGCAATAGGGATCTTCTCTTTCTGAAAGAAGGTATGCAGGAAGTGGGGCATTCCGGTATAAAAAACGGTAAGCTTTCACGAGTTCATAAGCCGGCTGTGTGGAGACAAGAAAAAGTAATACTGTGTTTACTCCAATAAAAACCAACCCCAGTCCCCGCATTGTTTTGGCAACGAAAGCTGAAGGAAACTGATCCTTGATCCAGAACCAGAATCCAGTGACAGCCAGAGGAACAAAGAAGGCAAGTGGAAAAAGGAAATGCCATTCTTTGTGCCCCACCAATGAATGACCAATAATAAATGCCAAACATGCCCAGCCGGCGGCCTGATATTGTTTTTGCATAGACAGCCAAATGAATCCTCCCAAAACCAGAAGACTGAAAGGAGGAATCAGCTTTTCAAATCCCTGTTGTGCATACCAATACCATGGTTCCGTCCCGAAACTGGCCGCGACGTTTTTGAATATATTCTGATCCAGGTAATTCCATGGTGTAAAAACTGCGTATCCGTAAAAATATCCGTCCAAAACCGTTCCCAGGGCAAGCACAGTAAGAAATCCGAAGGCCAATTGAAGGGTAGTTCGAAACGGATATTCTTCTTTCAGAAGTACAAACAAACCATATCCGGCGATGAAGAAACCTGTCTGAAACCGGGTAATAAATGCAAAGCCAAGTAATATTCCAGCCGTCAAATTCCGTTTCCATTGACTTTGGTTCCACCTGACAGCCAGAGCCAGAAGAAGAAACATCCCTCCCCAGGTTTCGGATGAAAAACGGACATGGGTGTAAACAAGTCCCCAAGCCCATATTGAAATAAAAAGGTGGAGGTCCGATGCAGCCTGATTACGGAAGGTAAGTTGTTTATGCCAGTAATAGATGGCGAAAGTGGTCGAAATTCCTGTGATGCCACGGAGCAGGAATACCACATCAAATGGATCTGCAACTCCAATGAATGATGTTACTTTCATAAAGGCCGCTGCCAGAAATACCTGAAATGTTGGCCGCATTCCGGCACCAAATTCCCATGGAAGATGATCCGCAGGGAATTCACCCAATAGATAGCGGGCAAATTCAATCAGCTGGTAATGTTCATCCGGATGCTGCCAGCCAAGGCTAAACCAGGCGGCTACAATGTGCATCAGCAATGCAGCAGGCAGATAAAGTTTTGTCGGGAGAACTTTCAAATATTGACCAGAGGAGAAAGGTCAAATAACCTGTTTCCGGCTTGAATTGCCAAACCCAAACAAACAGTGCCTGAAAAGAATTGGAAATCTGCACTACCATTGATCCAAACATGCAGCCGCCTGAGGAAAGAATGAGTTGTTCTGCCACAAACCGGCAACGCAACTGTCCTGATCTGCATCTTAAGATCAAAATCAAATACAAATCAAAACCAGTATGACTATGAAAACCATGCGAAATTTCTTCACTTCAGCCAGTGTGATCCTGTTCATTAGTCTGGCAATTGGTCATGAGTCTCAGGCAAAAGGTCTGGGAGTGACAAGTAAATCCGGGGCTGTTTCACACACGATTTCTGCCCGCCTTCTCAGTAGCAATGAAATACAATCCATCAATACACATTCAACTGAATGGATCGAATTGAGAGCCGATGGTGAAATGGCTAACTCCAGATTTCGCTTACTGGCAGCAGATGGATCAACCGTTGAAAAAGGAACTTTCAAAAACGGAACCTGCCGGTTGGATGTATCCGGAGTGTCATCCGGAAAATATCAGATTGAAGTTTTTACAGGTGACGAATGGGTTTATCAGACAATTGTTCTGTTGTAATGATCAAAAAACAAACGATTGTTCGTGTACCAAACCCGGGCAAAACAGCAAGAAATTCATGTGTTTTTTAGTGAACAACGAGTGATGGAAAAGTCACGACAAAAAAAAACTGTTTTTTATCAGATCGGAAACCAACCTAAATTCCATTTTCATTGTCTACAGACTGAGATTGCACTGATTCCTGGAATGTGATTCCGTCCGCTTATCCGCAGATTGCTTTGACTTACATCAGGAAGTGCGATTCTCACTGAAAACAATTTGAATATACCACCTGAGATTGGATACTTTTACAAAATCAAAACCACTATGAGACAAACATTCCTTTTCGCCGCCGCCCTGTTCATTTCTTTTTCTTCTTTAGGAGCAGAAATCAACAACTATTCAAATTCAGCTTCTGTTGATTCGGAGAACGGATTTCAGCCACAGGTGAATCCATTGAATCTGGTTCTTAGAGATGGTCGCCTGAAAATCGAGCTTGCTCAGGAATTCCATAGTGGCAATGTATATCTCTGCGATCTCCTGGGTAACAGAATTCTGGAATCAACAGCCAATGATAACATCGACTGGTCTCTGGCAAACCTGAAGTCAGGCGTTTATTTTGTGATCTGGAAAGACAACAAAACCAGCTTTACCCGGAAGTTCATCCACAAGCAGGACAACTAACAGGTTTCAGGGATTCAACCTGAATCAGATTTCTTCTGTAATTATATATTCTTCTTTCTTGTTGGTATTGGCCATGATTTCACCCAGAAATCCTGCCAGAAATAGTTGAACACCAACCACAATGGCCACAAGTGACAGGAAAAACAAAGGTTGGTCCACAATATCGCGGGTCTGGATATGCAGACTTAAGTTGTGCAGTTTTTCCCAGATCAGCCACACGGTAATACAAAATCCCATCATAAAGGACAGTGTGCCCAGACTTCCGAAAAAGTGCATGGGACGCTTCTGGAATCGCGAAACAAAGCTTATACTGAGTAAATCCAGAAACCCATAGATAAACCGCTCCAAACCAAATTTTGTGACACCATATTTTCTTGCCCGGTGTTCGACCACCAATTCTCCAATTTTGGAAAACCCATTCTGTTTCGAAATCACCGGGATGTACCGATGCATTTCACCATACAGATGAATGGTTTTTACCACTTTTCCCTGGTAGGCTTTCAGACCACAATTGAAATCGTGGAGCTTGATTCCGGAAAAAATACTCGTTACTTTATTAAATAGTTTGCTTGGTAGAGTCTTTGAAATGGGGTCGTGCCTCTTTTGCTTCCATCCAGATATCAGATGGTAGCCTTTGTTTACGATCATATCGTAAAGCTTTGGAATTTCATCCGGACTGTCCTGTAAGTCAGCGTCCATGGTGATCACAACATTTCCTTCGCATTGCTGGAATCCCAGGTCCAATGCGGCTGACTTCCCATAATTACGGCCAAAACGGTAACCTCTTACAACCGGATACTGTTCCCACAGTGATTGGATTATTTTCCAGCTGTTGTCGCTGCTTCCATCATCGACCATGATGATTTCATAGCTGATACCCATGGCTTTCACTACTTTACTGATCCAGGCGCAAAGCTCCGGTAAGGATTCTTCCTCATTATAGAGAGGAATGATGATGGACAAATCTTTTTTCAAGATAGGATGAATGAGTAGTTGAAATTAGTCCTGATCAAACTGATCAAAAATGCCTTGTTCTTTCTTCAGGAAGAACCCCATAATAGAAGCCAGAATCAACGTAAATATGAACGAAGAGAAAACAACCATTAAGGCCATAGGTACTGGCTGCATCATTTTGCGGGTTATACTCATGGCTTGTTCGATGGAAGCTTCGTCCATGCCCTTGTTTTCCATATCTGCTTCCACCCGGTTTAATTGAGTAGTGAACAAATCCGGATCCAGTTGGAGATGCACAAAAACAATGACAGCCGAGACCAGACCTGCTACCAGTCCCATCCATAGGGAAGTGACTACCAGATCGGAATGAGTCATAAAGCCATTGTTTTTCTTTTTATAATCCTCTGAGGCCAGATAGATAACCAGAATCAAGATCAGGGTTCCCACCCAACCACTTGTTGAGCCGGAATAATCCGCCAGTCCGGTGAAGAACAATGCCAGGCCGATCATGGATGATAACAGGCTGGAAACGAAACCAAACCGGACACCCGTTTTTAAACGTAAATTACTCATTGCTGCAAAAGAACTATTTCCGTCTGAATATTAAGGACACAAGCGGCACCAAAATTAAAGAATAGCCGATCTTTATTTTCATTTCATCCCAAATCAGGAAGGAAGGTTGTGTCTGGCGGATTTCATCGATGACCAACGGGAGATTTTTCATCTTCATGTTTTCCGGACCATTCTTTTCGCTTTCGATGAGATATTTAATACTGGATTGCAGAAAATTTTGAAACGCGGTGGGTTCAATTGAGGAGAGTTGCCACAATAATAAACCGGAGAGCAGGCCACCGGTCCAGCACATCAGGTTGCCAGCAATCAGGCTTTCCCAGAAGTGAAACGTACGTTCCGTTTTTGTTGCCCTGATCAGGATGGTCATAAATACCACCACCACCAAAGGGATCCAGATGTCAAAAAAACGCACCTGTGGTGGAATCAGACCACTTCGGAAAGTGAAATAAAAAAAGGCTGCACAACCAATACCAATAATCAGTGCGCCAGCCAGAATAAATCGAATACTTTTTAATGAACTCATGATGTCGGTTCTGCCAGATGTGGATTTGGGTGATAGCCGGTTGATGTAATAACTCCAATTACTGCTCCGTTCAATGGCCGTCCAAAAAATGGAGAATTGCGTGAACGGGATTGCCAGTTGTTTTCATTGGGAGTCCAGACTTTTTGTGGTGAGAAAATCGTGAAGTCTGCTTGTACCCCTTCCTGAAGTTTATAAGGTGCGATGCCCAAAACGTTGTGGGGGCCATTAACAAGGAGATTGACCTGCGTTTCAACTGAAAGATCCGGAATTGCCGTCATCAGTGCCGAATAGGTTGTTTCCAGGCTGCTGATACCAAAGGATGCATTTCCAAATTCGATGACTTTGAAGTCTGAATGAAGAGGTGTGTGATCGGAAACGATGGTATCCACTTCTCCGGATTTTACAGCTTCTATCAATGCCAGCCTGTCCGTTTCCAGTCGGTAAGGAGGAAAAACTTTGTGAACAGTTTCAAAGGAATCCAGTTCGTTATCTGTGAAAAGCAACTGGTGCGCAGCCACGCTGAAACTCAATCCGGGAAGTTGTTTCTTTCCTTGCACGAGTTTCTGAACAGACCCTGCCGCTGAAACACAGGGAATGTGAAGTTTTCCTTGTGTATAGTGAAGTATGGAAATATCCCTTTCCACCATGATTTCTTCTGCCAGAGATGGGATTCCTTCCAAACCCCGGTTGTGCGCTACATTGCCTTCATGGATCTGACCTGTCGCCAGCATTGGATCCCAGCTGCTGTGAAAAAGAACGGTATCAGCATGTTGCATATACAAAAGCAGATTGGTCATAAACCGGGCATTTGTGATGGGAAATGCACTTGAAAATGAAGAAGCTCCCGCTTCAGCAAGAGTCAGGATTTCAGCCATTTTACAGCCCTGAAGATTTTGCGTGGCTGCGGCCGAAACAATAAACCGGACTCCGTTTTCGTTGGCATAATTCCTGAAGTAGGAAACCGACTCAACAGACTGAATTATTGTTTTCTGCTCAGGAGAAATCTGTACCGAAGTAAAACCACCTGCTGCCGCTGCAACGCTGAGGGATGTGGCTGTTTCATTCTGAGGTTGAGTTGGTGATCCTTTTCCACATTTCAGATCGATCCAGCCTGGGGATGCGAAATGGCCGGAGGCATCTATCAACTCTTCATCGTGTGTAGTCTTTAGTTGTTGCCCGATTTCCGATATTTTTCCATCCCGGATTCGGATGGAAATTGTCTCACCCGAATATGGTTCCCCCGGATGAATCCAGGTGCAATTTTGAATGAGAAGTTTCATGTCAGTGTATAGCGCCGGATTTTCCGAACCGGATGATTAGTATTTCGAGTGCAAACATCAGAATTGCCAGACAAATGCAGTATTTCCACCATGAAATTTCATTGATTTTTTCTCCGGCCAGGTGTTCGTGGGATGAATTGGCATTCACTCCCGCTACTTCGACCCAGGGTTTATCTTTAAATATCTCTTTAAGTTCTTCTTCTGAATAAAAGGCCGGTACCGATTCTCCTTTAGCCGGATTCACAGCCAGAAAGCCTAGAGATTTTTTGTCCTTTCTTATTTCCCAGAATCCGGCAGACAATGAAGTCTCCGGCAAGACCAGTTTGATTGATTTATCAGAACGATTAAGATTGGCCAGGAATGTTTTTCCTTCCTGAACCAATTCAACTGCTGATTCGCTTCCCATGGAAAGTGTGTCGAAAGGCAGATTGTATTCTTTAGCTCCTGGAGAAAGATACAGTGTTTGATTTCCCAAATCAGCGGATGAAAATGCCATTCGGTAAAAAACCGGAATCATTAGTGGGTGGGAGGAAAGACTGCTGTTTTTTTCATCGAGTGAGGAAGACATCAGAAAGAGTGAACCTTTATCTGATGTACGCATTGTCAGATATGGCTTCCCTGATTCATACTTTAAAATGGGAGTACCGCCGGAAACATCCAGTTTTGCCTTAGCCCAAGGCTTGATTTTATTCTGTCCTCCTTCTTCAAAAACATCCCGGAAGAACGTATTTCCAGCATCAGGCAAGTTTATTTTCCAGTCCTGAGGTTTTGAATTGTCCTGAATTGATGTGGCCTTTATTCCGGATTTCTGACAAAAAGATGAAACCCAGGTCTGGTCATTTCCTGGTATCACACAGACCGATCCTCCTTCTTTCAAAACCTTTATCAGACTTTCTTCCATTGCCGCTCCCGGAGAACCAGGTTCTTCCAGAATTACCAGACCGGCATTCTGAAGAGATTTGTAGTCAGGACTTGAATAGTCAGAACGCTGAAAACGGAAAAGATCCGGATTCGAGAAAACATTGGATATATAAGATTTCGGTTTTCCTGAGAGGAGATAAACTTGTGTCGGTTTGGGAGCCTGGAGTGTAAAGTAAAACCGGTTGTCAAAAGCAATATCCGCGTCATCCAGAAGTAATGAACAATTCAACCGGACTCCGGGCTTGATCTGGAATGGAAGAGAACTAATAACAGAACCTCCTTCCACCACTGTGATTACTTTGCCACTCAGCAGATTTCCATTGGCAAATAACTGGATCCGGGTGGATTTGTCTTTACCTGTGCCAAGTGCTGAAATTTTAACTTTCACTTCATTTTGCCGTACATCAGACGATAATGGTTTCGGTAACCAGACAGAATCGATCCACACATTGGAAGCATTTTCGTGCTTCATGGCGACCAGATGAAACCGGATGCTGGAATCGAAAGAGAGTTCAGCCAGATTCCCAAAAGCAGATTTCTGAAAATCAGATAATATAAACAGATGTTTTTGTCCTTCACCAGACTGGAAATCGAATTGCCTTGTTGCCCTGTTGAGCAGAGCAGAAGCAGATCTTGACTCGTTCGAAACGTTGATTTCAGTGAGTTGGTCAGAAAAACCGGACGAAGACGTCCATGTATGCCGGGATAAGAAGTCGTTTGAAATCAATTCGAACCAACCTTTCTTCTGGAATTGTCCCGGAATTCCTTTCGCAAAAGCAACTGACTTTTCGAACGCCCTGTTGCCCTCATCAGGTAAAAACATGGAGGCAGAATTATCTGTATAAACGCACACTTTTGGTAGACCACCAGTTTGGTTTCCAGTGCCAATATTTCGGACAGGCTGAGCAAATGCGAGAATCAGAAAGGTAAGCCCAGCCAGGCGGATCAGAAGCAGAAGCAGGTTTTTCAGGTTCCGGGCTTTGTTGGTTTGCTGGACAACCTCAGTCAGAAGTCGGGTATTTGCAAATACAACACGTTCGGTTCTTTGGAAATTGAATAAGTGAATCAGAACCGGAATTGCCAGAGCCAGGAGTGCCCAAAGGAATCCGGGGTTCAGAAAATGCATGTATGTTTAGTCGAAATGTTTAAGAAAATTTCCGCAAAAATGTAATTAACAAAAGAATCTTTTGTTCTTTTGGTTTTGAATTTAGGGAAAAAAAAGTAGGTTAAAGGCTTAAGTCGTTGAAAATTAAAATGATAAAAAAATTACTTTCAGTTTTATTGTTTGCTTTTTGCATAAACAGTACGTTCGCTCAAAATAATCTGGTAGTAAAAAGAGTCGATCCTGTCACCAATCCATTGGTTGATTCATTGGTCGGTTCTCTGGTTGGATCCGGAGTGATTGTAGAGAACATCCGAACCAATCTTGTGGAAACATCCCGTGCCATCGGAACGTTTCGTGCACCTCAGAATTTGTTTGGGATCAAAGAGGGTCTGGTAATGGTGACCGGTTTTGCAGACACTGTCGCTGGCGCCAATACCGCTCCCACTATGTCGAACCAGATACCCTATGAAGATACAACAGATCAATGTTCCATAGGTCGTCAAATGCTAAATTCAGTTCTGGATTACAACAATACTGGTACTGCAACCCGTTCGGCAACTGATTGTGCCACTATTCAGTTTGATATTATTCCTGCTACCGATTCTATCAAATTCAATTATGTTTTTGCATCAGAAGAATACAACACGTTTGTATGTTCAAACTTCAATGATATTTTCGGCTTCTTTATTAAGGGACCAGGAATTCCGGGTGATGTCAGCCTTTCCCCGACATTTGACAATACAAAAAACATCGCTCTGATCCCAGGAACAGATTTGCCTGTAGCCATTAACACAGTGAACAACGGAACAGGAACACCGGCTGAAAACTGTACGTTTACTCCTGAAGGTATTGCTGCTTACATTGATAACACAGTGGCTGCAAATCATCCTCAAATTTACAACCGATTAAAATTTAACGGGTTAACTCAGGTGTTGACTGCAGGCGTTAAAGTAATTCCTTGTCAAACCTACACATTGACCCTGACAATATCCGATGTAACTGACCGGTCATGGGATTCAGGTGTTTTCATTGAAAAAGGATCACTTCGGTCATCTGGTGTAACTGCTGTGCAATCTTCCGTATTTGATGTTCGCTTTCCTTATGCCATCGTAGATTGCAATCCTGGTAAGTTCATTTTTGAGCGTTGCGCTGCCAATACAATCGATCCATTAACTGCCCGTTACAAATTGTCTGGTACTGCTGTTAATGGTTTCGATTACCTGCAGCAACTACCTGGTGGTGGAACCCAATTGCTGGCAGACAGTTTTACATTAAATTCAGGAACTGCACTTGACAGTCTCATTCTGATTGGTGTGGACAATCCAACCTGGGCAACACAGCCAACCAAAACTGTTGTGATCAAATTTCTGAGCTCTGTTAAACCTTATATCAATGGCGTTCCGAACTACAGAGGTGATTCTACAACACTGACTATCAAACGTCGGTATACCTACAATGCCAATCCTGGATTTTCAATTTGCCAGGGAACAGATTCTACAATGAAGCCTTTGACGCCTTTTGATACACGTGACCGCTTTCATTGGGTGGAATTGACTGAGAATCAGGATACAGCCGCCACAACTTCTTTGTCGTGCACCGATTGTCCCAATCCACGTACTTCAGCCGATACCAACACCACGTATGTACTCTTCGTGAATGACTCATTGTCTGGTTGCCAGACTTCTGACACAGTCAAGATTAAAGTGTTCAATGTGCCAACTCTCAGCCTGTCCAATAACCGCATCAGTAACGCTGTATGTAAAGGAGATGACATACGGCTTTTCGCAAATGCCACAGATATCAACCCCGCCTGGAAATATGTATGGACTAAACCGCTGACAGCCAACAATACAGGGGTCGATCCGGATAGTCTGAAAGAACGTCAGCTGTTGATTATTTCACACAATCTCAATCAGTTCTATAAAGTAACCGCCACCAATGAACTGGGATGCAAAATGCTGGATTCCATTGAAGTGAGGATCATAACCCGTCCGATTTTCAAACTTCCGGAAGTGGATACCGTGTGTTACCGTGCGCCATACAGGATTATACCTGCCCAGCTGACCGATACACTTAGTACTTTGTATTCATGGACTAGCTCAGACAATTCGGTTAATCTTTCTGATTCGCTGACACCTTTCCTTACTATTTATCCTAAAATATCAGCACGATACATCCTTGCAGGACGAAACAATTGTGTGACCGGGGGTGTTGCGAAAGATACCTTTAATATCCATGTTATTGATTCAATCTCAGCTGGTCACACTTACACTTACTTGAACGATAGTCTCACTGCCGCACCTGTTAAATT
>DAIOVD010000022.1:0-13442 GCA_036759185.1 Catalimonadaceae bacterium
GTCTTTGAACCAACGACAAATCAGCATACTCGGATGCGGATGGCTGGGAATGCCATTGGCTTTGATCCTTGTCCAAAAGGGCCATGAAGTAAAAGGCTCCACCCGGTCGGATTTAAAATCTGAAGCATTGAGATTGAGTGGGGTATTGCCCTTCGTTGTAGATCTCAGCCAGACGAACAATGATCTGTCCGGTTTCCTGCAAACCGATGTATTAATCATCGCCGTATCGTCGAAACAGGTGGAGGATTTCCGGAACCTGATTCACCAGATTGAAAAATCGCCGGTTCAGAAGGTGCTGTTTGTGAGTTCGACCTCTGTGTACCCCAACACCAATGGCATCGTCACCGAAACTTCGGATGTAACGGATTCGGCCTTAACCCAAATCGAGTCCCTGTTTCGGTCCAGCAACGCATTCAAAACGACCATCCTGAGGTTCGGGGGATTGTTTGGGTACGACAGAAAACCGGGAAGGTTTTTCCCAGCTGGAAAGAAAATCGACCAACCAGAAGGCTTTGTCAATTTCATTCACCGGGATGATTGCATTGGGATCATTGAACAGATCATTGAACAGAACATTTGGCAGGAAACCCTGAATGCCTGTACCGATACGCACCCAACCCGTAGAGCGTTCTATACAAACGAAGCCTTGAAATTGGGTCTGCCAGAGCCTGAGTTTATAGAATCATCCGTGATTGAGTACAAAATTATCAGCAGTGAGAAAGTGAAGGAGATGCTGGGATACAGGTTTTTGTATCCGGATTTGATGGGGTATAAGGAGGGGTAAGGAAGGGTGCATTGAACTCAACTTCGCTACTTGAAACATCCCGGTCTGACCTTCGGTACCGACCAGAATGTTTCAATCGAGCTGCATCCGAACCAATATCCAATAACTATTAACTTTTAACCCTTAATTCTTAACTCTTAACCCTAAACTCCCCTACAGCCAGTTTTTCCTCCTGAACCACCAGAAGTGGAAGCCTGCCATTCCCAGCATAAGAGCCCAGCAGGCAGCATAACCCCATTTCCAGTCGAGTTCGGGCATGAATTTGAAGTTCATCCCATAAACGCCAACCAGGAAGGTAAGTGGCATAAAAAAGGCCGAATAGATGGTAAGAAAACGCATCACCTCGTTGCTTCGCTGGCTGGAGATGGAGAGGTTTAGGTTGATGAGACTGGAAGCCCGTTCGTTCACATCTTCCACCAGCGTATGAATGCGGTTGTACATATCGATGGCATCCTGCGCCAGGGGATCGGAGAAGGAAGAGGACTGAAGAAATTCCAGTAAAGGCGAGGAAACCGTGAACAGCCTTTTCAAAATGGAAGCCTTCCTTCTGATGGCATAAAGGCTCTTGGCGAACGGAGGAAACCGTTCATTTTCAAACAGTTTTCCTTCATAAAAGTCCAGATCCGCCACCAGTTTGAAGAGGATGGGCTCATAGGTACGGAAACATTGCTTCAGCATTTTACACACCAGCTGAAACGAGGTGAGCTCAGCCGGAAGAGAGGCGCTTTTATCCATTATCTCTTCCAACCATGGATAGGCACTTCGTTCAATCGAAATCACCTGATCAGGCTGGTAGAAAATGGCCAGTTTGCGGGTCGCCTCCTGAATGGAATTGAACTCCTTATTGCCCAGAGCCGGATCCAGCACCCGGGCAATTAAAAAGAAACAACCCTCCTCCCCGATCGGCTCCACCTTTGGGAGGTGCTCAGCCTGCAGAATATCCTGAATGTAAATCGGAAGAATCTTCAGATCCTGAGCCAGCTGCTCCAGTTCTTTCTCATCGGGTTCGAGGAAATTGATCCATTCAAACTTCCGGTTCTGTGTGGAAAAAATGGTGGCATGCATGGGTTTTCAGGGAGGAGGATGGTGTTAAGAAGCCGCTTCGATCACCGCTTCTTTGTAAATTTTCTGCACCAGACCCTGCAATACTTTGCCAGGTCCGAGTTCGGTGAAATGGGTTGCCCCATCGGCCACCATGTTTTGCACGGACTGTGTCCAGCGAACAGGTCCGGTGAGTTGTTTGGCCAGATTTTCTTTGATCACCGCCACATCCGAAGAAGGCAGAGCAGTGAAATTCTGGTAAATCGGACAAACCGGAGCCGAGATGGTGGTTTCCAGAATGGCCTTTTCCAGATCGAGGCGGGCAGGTTCCATCAGCGGAGAGTGGAAAGCGCCTCCCACCGGCAGGATCAACGCACGCTTGGCACCGGCGGCTTTCAGTTTTTCGCAGGCGGCTTCCACCCCTTTTATGGAACCTGAGATGACGAGCTGTCCCGGACAATTGTAGTTGGCGGCCACCACGATACCGTCCGTGATTTCGCTGCAGATTTGTTCGACGATTTCATCGGCGAGTCCCAACACCGCAGCCATAGTGGAGGGTTCCAGTTCGCAGGCACGCTGCATAGCCAGGGCACGTTTCAGGACGAGGGACATGCCGTCGTCAAAATTCATGGCGCCAGCGGCAACGAGAGCAGAAAATTCGCCCAGACTGTGTCCTGCGACCATATCCGGATGGAAATTCTCCAGCGATTTTGCCTTGGCTACAGAATGCAGAAAGATGGCAGGTTGCGTTACTTTGGTTTGTTTGAGTTCGTCTTCGGTGCCTTCGAACATGGTTTTCGTGAGATCAAATCCCACAATTTCGTTCGCTCTGGCAAACATGGCCTGCACATCGGCTGACTGATCGTACAGATCTTTTCCCATTCCGGGAAACTGGGCCCCTTGTCCGGGGAAAACATATGCTTTTTTCATGTGATGAATCGAATTGGTGTTTGGAAACGGTTTGTTATTACCTGGCAAATTGCCTTTTATCCAATGCAAAACCGGATTTCCTTCCGCAAGATTATAGGGAAAGAATGGTTCAAAAAAATGGAATTGACGTTCAAGTAAAAAGAAGATTGCATCCCCGGATTTCCGATTCATCCAGACGACCAAAAACCTCAAATTCGAGTTCATTGTGCACCATCCCCAGATCTTCGGTGGCAATGAAACTGCAGGTAGCAAAATTGGCCAGATCCACAATGTTGAGGGCTCCTCTCCCACTTTTCAGGGATTCGCCCAACGGATCTTCGACTTCCCTTCGCAGCACCCGCATGGAAAATCCTGACCTGTACAAACCGTTGGTTCCATAAGCCTGCGACTGCATTTCACTCATTCCATATTCCGAATAGAGGGATTTAATTTCAAGCCTGTTTTGGAGAATCTCCAGAATTTCAGCCTTGCACATTTCGCGACCCAGACCTTTCATACCACCCGTTTCAATCACCACACAATCCTGTAAGGAAATGGGGTATTCTTCCGCCATTTTGAGCAGAGCGTACGTAACCGAGAAAATCAAAGGAGTTTTTCCTTCCGACAAGGCTTGTTGGATGGCGGCTTCGAGAGACTGAAAATCGAGCCGAAAAAACGAAATGGGCGAAGAGTGCAATTCAAAACACTTCACCATATGGATGAGAGAGGATTCGGGATTATCGAGGTAACCGGGCAGCAAACCCAGAATCTGAAATGAATCCAGATTCCCGATCTGGTCTTCAAAAATCTGCCTGGAAACCTGCTCGTAATGTAACAAGGAATGAATGAAATGACGACTGCGCACCATTCCGGTTGTGCCGCTGCTCGAGAACTGAGCCTCTGGCTTCCATTCGCCTGACTGGATGCGTTTCGACTTAAAAAACTGCACCGGCAGAAAAGGCACATCGCAGACGGAGTCGATTTTCTTTTCGTCCTGACCCGTCAGTTCTAAAAACCGTTTGTAGACAGGGTTTGCCACCGCCTGGTAATGAAAAATCTCCATGGCCAGATCATCGAACGAAAGGGTGCCGTCCTGAAGCAGGGCAAGTCGCTGCTCAAAATACCGGTTCTTTTTCGTGGCATCCATCGACCGGGCGGGCGAAATCATTTTCGTTGGAGAATGGCGGCGGTCATGCGGCTCATGCAAACCAGACTTCCGGCTTCGTTGGTGATGCGGATTTCCCAGACGGATATTCTGCGCCCCAGTTGCAAAGGCTTGCAGGTGGCCACCACGATTCCGGAAGTCGCTGATTTGATGTGGTTGGCGTTGATTTCGAGGCCGACTGCGTACATTTTTTCGTCCGGATGAAAGACCGAATTCGCGGCAACGGAAGCAATGGTTTCGGCCAGTGCCACAGATGCTCCGCCATGTAGCAAACCGAATGGTTGTTTGTTGGAAGCCTTCACCGGCATGGTTGCCTTAAGGTAGTCCGGGCCGATTTCTGTGAATTCGATTCCCAATGCTTCCCCCATATTCCCGATACACAACGAATTGAGATCCGGCAGGTTAAGTCCAGCAAAAAAAATACTTTCCATTTTTTCCGTTGAAACGAAACCTCCCGCAAGGCAGGCCGTTAGGAGGCTTCGTGTTTGTTTAGTTGTTTTGAGTATTAGTAAATTCTTCACAAAATCCTGCCGGTGTGGCGGGATTTTGTGTTTTAATCGTCGTCATCGTCATCCGACTCAAACGAATACCTCACAGGATCGAGTTGCAGCGTACCACCATTGAAATCGGTGATGAATTTATTGATGGTGGCTTCGGTCACTTCCAGGACATTGAGATAGGCTTCGAGTCCAAGACCAAATTCGAAATTGTCGTCGATTTCTACGGATTCCGCCACATTGGCTTCACCTGCTTCTTCGATTTCATACATAGCATAGGCTTTGTAGGCTTCGATTTCTTCCGACTCCTCCCCTGTTGAAACAGCGTTGCCATCGTCATCAATCTCAAAATCAAATCCTTTGTAATCCGGGAATTTGGCTTTGGTTTTCACCTCTGCCATTTCCAAAAGATTGGATTCGTACGCAAGCTGAAGAGTTCCAAGAAGGCAATCGTAAATCACAGGCTTGCCTTCATGCTGGCCTACAAACATAAATTCGGCCATTTCATCCGAAACTTCTTCTTCGTCTACGTATTTGAACATTTTGCCCGAAAGCTCAAGTTCTTTTTGGAACCGGGCGATTTCGGCCGGATCAAAACCTGGATTAGTTTGCATTGCTGGTTATAAATTTTTTGAAGTGAATTCCGGTGAGTGCAGCGATTCCACCTAACAGGAAAGGAATCAGAAACTCCACACCAAAAAGAAGCACCGGATGAGGAACCATTAACAGTTTTGAAAGTCTTTGAGCCAGAATATGGCCATTGCTGTGGCTGATCCAGATGGAGGCACCCAGCCAGACGAGTCCTGAACCAAAACCACCAAGCCAGAAACCCAATCCCTTTCCCAACCGGAACGGGAAGGTAGCCAGTATGTTGGCAGGTACCAGAATCCACCAGGGCAGGAACAATGGCAGAACCGAATTGCTCACAAGCACTATCACAAAAAAGATCAGGGCTTCCATGCCGTAAAAGTAGACAGGAAATAAATCCACCAATCAAAAAATCCGATATTCCTGGTTTCTGCTAAACGGTAAACCTTAGTTCAAAAGTTCCAGGTAAGACCGAAGCCATGCACACAAAGATTTCAAACAATCAATCCTGCCCGCGTTTCTGCTTGGAATTGGAAATGTGGTACCAGTGGTTTGAGGCAACAATATTCATTTCAATCTCAAAAACCGTAGGTTTGCAGTTCGCTGTGCAAGATTCAGTTTCACAAACTATTACAGACAGATTTGGATTTCAATCAGAAAATGTGGTCAGAATACCGCAGACTTCACATCTGGCATTTTGCCATCTGGTAATTAACGCATGATCCTTCAGCAGATTTTCTTCGTCTTTCTGTCCGGAATATTCTTGTCCGTGCTGTTTGCCTTTTTCGCAGGATCCGTCAAACTTGAAAAGTACGATGCAGTTAAACCCCTGTTAATGGTAAACCTGCTGGGATTTCTGGGCTGCCTTGCGACCACCTGTTTTAGTTCTCCATTCTTTTACATCACACTTATATTTTCCGGGTTTTTCCTTTATCGAAATAAAATCACAATCAAAGCTTCCTGGTCTGAGTTCTATCTGGTTCCTCTCTTCATCCTGTTTTTTCTCGTGAAGTTTCTACCCCTGTTCAACTTTGAAACCGGGGTGCTGTTTTGTTCTCACTCCGACGACTATTGTTACATTCAGCAGACCACAATGCTGATGGATAAAAAGGTTGAACTACCATACTACAACATTGTAAACCAGTATTTTGGGAGCGAAAGCAAGTTTGGTTTTTACCATTATTTCGAATTTTATGTATTGTCTTTTTTAAAGCTGATAACAGGATTTTCCCTGTATCATCTGTATCATTTTGTGCTGTGGCCGTTTTTACAGATTTGCGGGTTTTATGCGGTTATGCGCTTTTTTTCCAATTGCTATCGACAAGCAACCCGGATCGATTATTTTTTCATGCTCACTATTTTCAGCACACTCCGCTTCACAGTGGCTGATGAAATAATCAATTCCGCATTGGATTCAGCATTTCTAAAAGTGTCATTCTTTCAGAACTATTCCTTTTCTCAGCCTCTTTCCTTTTGGGGAGGAATGAAAAATGTGCTGACTTTCATTTTCATTTTTCCATTGCTGGAATTGGTCTGGGAAAGAAAATGGACAGGTTCTCTGGTCCTGTTTCTTCTTAATATTTCGGTGAGTATTGTCCACGGCCCTATATGCGCCCTGATAATTTTCACATTCCGGTTCATTGATATTATCGGGAAGAAGGCCGCTGCCATTCTTTCGGTCCTGATCTTTTTGGCTTCCCAGGTCTTCATCCATTATCAGTTTGACTATCCGGCATCCTTGCTGTTGTTGTCAAATTTCAACGGACTGTTTGAAAACTATTTCGGATTACTTTTTGCGGCCCTTGTGTTTTTCCTATGCAACCGGGGGATCATCCGGAAACATTCCTTGCTGGCCGGCCTGCTTTTGTATCCCCTAATTTACCTTCGGCATGGCTGGTTTTTTAAGTTATTCCTCGTATACCTTGGCTATTTCCTCTTTGCATACCGAAAAACCATTGCTTCACTAAAAGCTTATCCTTTCCTACCTATCTTTCTAATCATCAGTGCATTTGCCAGTATTGCTGGTATGTACATAACCGATGCCGGACAATTCAGGCAAAATTTCAACTACATTTTTGCCCTTGTTCTATTTTGTGAGGTTCTAGGCCGCTTTCGCACTACTTCTAAATCAAACTATTTACAAATCTCAGCTGTGGCCGTATTGCTTCCACTGTGCTATGTTTCACTTTATGTTGATCATCAAAGACCTTTGCATCAGGAATCTCCTTCCCAATTACAATTGCCAAAAAAGGAAATCCTGAAAGCGTTTTGCCTTCCTGTATACCAAAACATCCCGTTTCACTACCAGAACCTCCTGGGCAATACCCTGATGAACGAGCAGGATAATATTGTTGTTCTTCCCGGAGGCTTTGATAAACTACAGCCAGATAAACTACTCACTCTGGAAAAATCGGGTAGAATTGATGAGAATGTCTACTTCAAATTCTGGAAATCCGGCCAATATGGACAGGATGGGGTCGCTGCCGCCTTTGCCAGGAAATATGATGTAGATCTTGTCATGATCGACAGTCAGGCGGTATACCAATCAGAGATCCACTACTTCAAACGTATTTCAAAATCGACCTTCCGCGAGAAAAATAAAAACTACTTTATTTTCAGATTAAAGTAATGAAGGTGCCTCACAAAAAAGGCAGCTGAATTTTTTAGTTCAGCTGCCTTATAAGTAAGAGGATTCCCTTTGAATCTCGTTATGAAATCACCCCAAGTTCTTTGCCCACTTTTATAAAAGCAGCAATGCACGTGTCGAGATGATGACGTTCGTGAGCCGCTGAAATCTGAACCCGTATCCTGGCTTTGCCATGCGGAACAACCGGGTAGTAAAATCCGATTACATAGATTCCTTCTGAAAGAAGTTTTTCCGCAAATTTCTGAGCGAGAACAGCATCGTACAACATCACAGGACAGATAGGATGTGTGCCGGGACGAATATCGAATCCGGCTGCCACCATTTTCTCACGGAAATACAAGGTATTGACCTCAAGCTTGTCCCGAAGTTCCGTTGTTTCGGTGAGCATGTCCATCACCGCAATACTGGCGCCCACAATTGACGGTGCCAATGCATTGCTGAACAAATAGGGACGGGACCGTTGACGCAGTATGTCCACCACTTCTTTCCTGGCAGCTGTAAATCCACCGGAAGCACCACCCAATGCTTTGCCCAATGTTCCGGTGATGATATCGACACGATCCATCACGCCTTTCAGTTCGTGAACACCACGACCGGTGGCGCCCATAAATCCTGTCGAGTGGCATTCATCAATTCCGACCAGGGCCTGGTATTGATCTGCCAGATCACAGATTTTATCCAGCTGGGCGATGGTGCCATCCATGGAAAAGACTCCGTCCGTAAAAATGAGTATCTGTTTGGCCCCTGCTTCCCGTGCTGCTTTGAGCTGGGTTTCGAGGTCGGCCATATCGTTGTGTTTGTAGCGGTACCGCATGGCTTTGCACAAACGCACACCGTCAATAATCGAGGCATGATTGAGCTCATCCGAAATGATGGCATCTTCTGCTCCGAGCAAGGGTTCAAACAAACCACCGTTGGCATCAAAGGCAGCGCAGTACAGGATGGTGTCTTCTGTTCCGAGAAACTTCGAAATTTTTGCTTCCAGTTCCTTGTGAATATCCTGTGTACCGCAGATGAAACGGACGGAACTCATTCCAAATCCATGTGTATCGATGGCGGCTTTGGCGGCTTCAGTCACCCGTGGATGAGAACTGAGGCCCAGGTAGTTGTTGGCACAGAAATTCAGGACTTCTCCCCCTGGTTCAGCAGTAATTTCAACTGCCTGAGGTGTGGAGATGATGCGTTCTTTTTTGTAAAGTCCCTGCGCCTGAATGTCGTCGAGTGTCTGGCGCAATGAAGATTGGAGGGTGTACATAATACGGTATGGAAAAACTTGACTGTTGGTTTCAGAGGCCATCTGCCTTTGAAACGGAATGCAAGTATAATCGCTCCCGGATTTCCCTTTGGTAATTTCTTTCTGTCTGAAGGATCGCAGTTAGATTTCCCCTACCTGTTATTGCTCTTGTTCTTCCAGCTTCACTTTTGGGTATTTCCGCTTGATTTCCACCAGTTCAAACAATATTGATTTGTTTTCAGGAGAAAGTTCGCTGGCGTGATGATACAAGGCATAGGCATGATTGGCAAGCTCTTCGGCATCAAAAGCTTCCGCGGTTTTCGCTTTCCTCATCAGGTAACCTGCATAGGTTGAATTGATCTGAACTTCATTTGGATCAGATTTTTGAAGGGCTTTAAAAAGGGCTTCTGCTTTCTTAAAATCGGCTTTCTTCTCATACACCAATGCTTTTGTGAGCACAAGTTCTGAATTAGATCCAAGATTCTGATCCAATGGTTTCAGAATGACCATTGCTTTTTTCACTTCATCTGCTTCAATGTACAACCGGGCAAGGGCACAGGCAACCGGGATATTTTCGGGATGCAACAGGTTTCCTTGCTCCAGAATTTTCTTTGCTTCGTCTCCCTTGCCTGATTTTTTGTACAGGTCAGCTAGCTCCAGAAAAACAACCGGATTGGTCCAGCCAATTTTAATGAGCGTATTGTATTCCTTTTCTGCCACATCCGGCTTGTCTGCTTTTCTGTACGCCACGGACTTATAAAACCGGATCCACTCCCAGGTCATCTGTTCTTCAGCCCAGTACCGATCGACAACAGACTGGCTTTTGCCCGTCAGTTTATAGGTTTCCAGACACAACTGAAACAAGGAAGCCGCTTTTTCTGCATCAGCTGGTGAATTGTATCGTTTGCTTAATTCAAGGGCTTCCCGTCCGAGATTACTCAGATCGATGGTGCTGGTGGCAAGATTGGATTCTGTCGCCATCCGGAATTCGCCTTTTTTATCCAATTCGATGATGCGGGTCAAAGCTTTGGCCGATTCCACATACAGATCGGTTTCCTTGTATTTTTCCTTGAGCTGGGCATCGTCCATAATCGCCAGAAGGGTATTGGATTTCAACACCCAGGAAGATGCCTGAATACTGGTAGAATCGCCCTTACAGAGCTTTTCAGCTACCTGATACAAGCTGTCGATCTGGGCTCGGTACACCGTGAGATCAGAAGTGCTTCTCTGCGCCTTTGCTCCGGACTGGAAAAAGAAAATCAGAGAGAGAAAAAGAAGGGTTGATTTTACCCGGGTTTGGAAACTATTTTGCATGACGGAATTCCGGTAATACAACTCCAAAACAAACCGGTACAGAAACAAGTGGGCAGATACTTTATCGAGATTTCTTACAATGGTGCCAATTACAGTGGATGGCAAAGTCAAACCAATGCTCCTTCTGTCCAGGAAACCCTTCAAACGACGGCACGCAAGGTTTTCAAACAGGAGATCGAAATTGTAGGAAGCAGCAGAACAGATGCCGGTGTTCATGCGCTCAGGCAGATTGCACAATTGGACTTTGAACCATCTGAAGAACTGACCCAGTGCGTTTTCCGCTGGAATATGGCCTTACCCGATGACATTGCAGTACGACAGATCCGGGAGGTAAAATCAGATACGCAATGCCGGTTTGATGCCATTTACCGTTCCTATCAATACATCATTACCCGAAAAAAAGATCCGTTTTATGAAGGCAGATCCTTGTTCTGGTATGGGGCTTTGGATCTGGATTCGATGGAGAAATGTTGCCAGATGATCCTTGATGCCCATGATTTTCAGGCGTTCAGCAAAGTTCACACAGCCGTGAATCACTTCGAATGCGATATCCAGGTAGCAAACTGGCAAACGGACGGACACCTGTTATTATTCAATATTAAAGCCAACCGCTTTCTGCGGGGCATGGTCCGGGCCCTGGTTGGTACCATGATGGAAGTGGGAAAGGGAAGAAAAAACCTGGAAGATTTTGCGGCTATCCTGAACGGAAAAGACAGAAAAAAAGCCGGTGAAAATGCACCGGCCTGTGGATTGTTTTTGGTTGAAGTCGGTTACCCGGAGACAGTGTTTGTTTAGTGAATCCGAGTAAGTCAAGCCTTCACTTGTTTATCTGTTTAAATGGTTTCAATCATAAAATTATGATTGGTAAACACACAGGTATCGGCGGCAATGGTTAGACTTTCCCTCACCATTTCTTCGGCTGTAAGATGTGAAGCATGCCTTTTCAGAGCATATGCCGCTGACTGAGCATACAGGCTACCTGATCCGATGGCTGCAATACCGAAGTCAGGCTCAAGCACATCTCCGGTTCCGGAAATAATGAGAAGCTCGTCTTTATCAGCACAAATCAGCATTGCTTCAAGCCGACGCAGGTAACGGTCGGTACGCCAATCTTTTGCCAGTTCAATGGCGGCTCTTTTCAACTGACCTTTGTATTGATCCAGTTTTTGATCAAATCTCTCCATCAGGGCAAATGCGTCGGCGGTACTTCCGGCAAAACCCGCAACCACGAGGTTGTTGTGCAACCGCCGGATCTTTTTCACATTGCTCTTGGCGATGGTGTTGTTCATGGTGGCTTGTCCGTCGGCACCGATGCATATCTGGCCATTGTGCATGATTCCGATGACGGTCGTAGCGTGTATTTTCGGCATTACGTGGCTCATGAATATCTATTTGGTTTTGAAAAACTGCTAAATTAGTGGTTATCGGGGATTCCGTCTGTTAAGAACCAGCTCCCTCTTCTTTGATGGTGACCATGAGTTTGTCGATTCGGTTGACATCCATATCAACCACTTCAAACTCGTAATTTTTCCATTCAAAACGGTCACCAGTCGATGGAATCTGTTTCGACAGATGGAGAATAAATCCACCAAGTGAATGGAATCCGGTACGGTCTTCCTGTGCCACATCGTCGATTTCAAAATACTGGAGGAATTCTTCAAACGGAAGGAGCGCATCAATCAGGTAGCTGTTTTCCTCCCTTTGAATGATGGAAATCTCATTCTCTTCATCCGGTGTATCGTGCTCGGCCACAATTGATTCAAACAAATCAGACTGAGTCAGAACGCCCTGAACAGAGCCGTACTCATCCACCACAACCGCGATTTTGGTTTTGTTCGCTTTGAACTCTTCCAGAGCGGCAAGTGCTTTCATATTTTCCGGTATCACCCGGGCATTGTCCATCAGATAGCGGATGTTGGCCATCCGTTCTCTTTGAAGGGCCACCAGAAATTTCTTGGAGCTGAGAACACCCACCACTTTATCAATCTCATCGTCGCAAACGGGAAACAAAGAATGGTTGGATTCTACAATCTTCTCCAGAATATCCTGGGTCTCGGCGTTGACATCTATCCATTCTACTTCAATCCGGTTGGTCATGAGGGAAGCTACACTCCGGTCTCCCAGGAGAAGTACCCGCTCCATCATATCCTGTTCCAGTTCTTCAATTGTTCCGGAATTGGTTCCCTGGGCAATCAGTTCTTTCACTTCTTCTTCTGTTACCTGAACTTCTTCTGTATGAGAATCGATTCCGAAAATCCGGAGGATTCCGTCTGTTGTGCCGGACAGCAACCAGATCAGAGGCGCAACCAGTTTTGAAATCCCATTCATCAACGGTGCCAGGGAGCTGGCAATGCGTTCCGGATTGTGCATTCCGATTCGCTTGGGAACCAGTTCGCCGATCACAAGGGAGAAAAATGTAACCACAATTACGACAGACGGAAAGGCAATCCAGTTGGCTGTTGTTGCCTCGATACCGGCGTCTGTGAGCAAAAGATTCAACCAGATAATGAGGCTTTTCCCGGAAAAAATACCGGTAAGTATACCGGTTATGGTGATGCCGATCTGAACCGTGGAAAGGAAACGACTTGGTTTAGAGGAGAGTTCCAGGGCCATTCTGGCTCCCTGAGAACCTTTTTTTGCCTGGGTCTCCAAACGGCTGCGTTTACTTGAAATGATGGCAATTTCCGCCATCGACAGCAAACCATTTGAAACGATTAAAATCAGGATAATGAGTAGCTCGTCTACCATATTCTGACATTATGGTGAAACGATTCCGGTGTATTCCCGGGAGGGTATGGTTGGGGAGGTTCTCCGGTCGGACTACTATCCATTCTTGTGCGATTATGCCACAAAGTAACAGGAGGGATTGAAAATAAAAAAGCCCCATCCAGAGAATGAGGCTTTTCGGTGATCAAAAATCCTTATTGAATTTCTATTAAGCGTTCAGGTTTTACCTTGGCTTCTTCCCGTTTTGGCAGGAAGATTTTCAGGATTCCGTCCGTGTAGGAAGCGTTTATCCTTTCATTGTCAATGGTTTGCGGAACAGTAAAGTTTCGTTTAAACGAACCTGTACGGAATTCCCGGCGGGTGAATTTCCCGTTTGATTCCTCTTTCTTTTCTTCATCTGAATAAGCGATCGAAAGATTGGACTGGTTGAGATTAATCTGAAAATTTTCCTTTTTCAGGCCGGGAGCCGCCACATCAATTTCATAACCGTCCTCTTTTTCAAAGATGTTTACGGATGGAAGAAACTGGTTTTGAAA
>DAIOVD010000022.1:13542-31451 GCA_036759185.1 Catalimonadaceae bacterium
ACTTCCATCGATTGAACCCTCTGGTCTGTTTGCAAAAGACACAGGAAAACTTCATCGATCACCTGCTTGCATGACTCGTCCAGCAAACGAGCCGCCACGTACCCATCTTTGCCATTGCTTCGGGTTACTTCCAGCCAATACTTTGATCTGCTTTTGAGATGAATGAATGGATACACATTGCGCTTTTCAAGAAATAACGGGGTTTTAAGGAGCGAATCCCTGAAAGCCAGAATGGCCCCGGAATTGGATACAGCCCAATACAATTCAGTTTGAGCAGACTGAAAAACGCAGCTGATTTTCACCAATCTGGAACGCGTTGAATCCGGAACCTGATCAGTTTGAAGGCAAGAACGGATCAAAGAATCCGGCGATTGAAATTTCGTCCGGACACTAACAGGTCCAAACTGGGCCACGGCCTGAAATCCAACCAAAAGGATTAAAGTAAGAAAAAAAGTAGGCTTCGGCAAAAATCTATAAATCAATATTTTACGGTTAAAAAAGCACCCGGCCCCTATATTAGTTTTGCAAAAAACTCACATTTTCCCGTGTTTTCCGCTTTATGAGGAAAATTATCCTTATTCGCCATGCCACGGCTGAACCAGAGCGCTATCCGCTGAAAGATTTCGACCGGAATCTGGATGGAACTGGTATGGCCGAAGCTGCCCGACTGGGAAAGTATCTGCTGGCCAAAAAAGAAGTGCCGGATGCAATACATTACAGTTCCTCGAACCGAACAAGCCAGACAGCGGAGATTCTGATCCGGGAGGCCAAACTGGATGCTGTAGTCACTGTCCCTGAGATGGATCTGTACAATGCCGGGTATCTCCGACTGATCGAGCAGATCAAATACTTTGGGGCTGATCAATACAGTATCCTGATGATTGCGCACAATCCAGGTATCAGCCAGATTGCCACGGCCCTTTCGCAGGACAGCTATCAACTTTCTCCAGGATCTGCTGTATGTCTCAATTTTGCTTTCGATTCCTGGTCTGAAATCAGGAGCGGGTCTGGCAAAGAAAACTGGTATTTTATTCCATAATGCAATGAGTGAAAGAGAAGCCCTTCCCGACAAAGTCTATTATTCGATTGGCGAAATTGCCCGTCACTTCGGTGTTTCAACCTCTCTGATCCGGTATTGGGAAGATGAATTTCCTCATATCACGCCCCGAAAAAACGGCAAAGGAGACCGTCGATATAACAAAGCCGATATTGAAAAGGTCGCCCGGATCTATGAATTGATTAAAGAAAAAGGGTTTACCATTCGTGGAGCACAGGCCTTTCTCACTGAAAAACCAGAAAAGACTTCTGAGGCAGTTGCCCTTCCATCAGACAATGCGAAAATTAAGGAAAGACTCCTCACGATTCGGTCCTATCTCATTGACTTAAAGGATCAACTGGAAAAATTATAACCAGATACTGATCCATAACATTTACACCAACACTTATTTTAAGACCATCCATGCAACAAATTCTGGAATGCGTGCCGAATTTTTCAGAAGGCCGAAATCCCGACATCATCCGACAAATTGCCGAAGCCATTTCATCCACAGAAGGTGTTGAACTTCTGGATGTAGACCCAGGTAAGGCTACCAACCGAACCGTCATGACCTTTGTTGGCAAACCTGAGAACGTGGTGGAAGCAGCTTTCCAGGCCATCAAAAAAGCACAGGAACTGATCGATATGCGGCACCACAAAGGTGAGCATCCCCGGTTTGGTGCGACAGATGTTTGTCCATTGGTTCCGGTTTCCGGCATTTCGATGGAGGAAGCAGCTGAATGGGCACGCAAACTTGGCCAACGGGTTGGTGAAGAATTGAATTTCCCGGTATTTCTGTATGAATCAGCCGCTTCTGCACCACACCGCAAAAACCTGGCTTCTGTCCGGGCTGGTGAGTATGAAGGCCTTGAAGCCAAATTCAAACAACCGGAATGGCAACCTGATTTCGGTCCGGCTGAATTTGTGGCTAAAACAGGGACCATTGCCATCGGAGCCCGGGATTTCCTGATTGCGGTTAATTACAATCTGAATACAACCTCTGTCCGCCGTGCCAATGCCATCAGTTTTGATGTCCGGGAAGCAGGCCGTCTCACCAAATCGACAGATCCGGAGACCGGAAAGGAAGTTGAAATACGTACTCCGGGAAGCTTGAAAGCAGCCAAAGCGATCGGCTGGTTCATTGAAGAATATGGAATTGCTCAGGTTTCGATGAACCTTACCGACATTCAGATAACCCCTTTGCATATTGCATTTGATGCGGTGGAGAAGTCTGCACTGGATCGTGGAATCCGGGTTTCAGGAACCGAAATCGTAGGTATGGTTCCTTCGGGTTCTGACGGATGCGGGGAAATACTTTCTGAGAAAACAAAATCGTTCTACCGGTCTTCCGGATGCCGAACTGATTAAAATAGCTGTGAAATCGATGGGCCTTGATGACCTGGCACCTTTTGATCCGGCTCAGAAAGTGATTGAATACAAAATCAAAGGCGGGCCGTCCAAACGTCTGGTCTCCATGACGTTGGACAAGTTCACTGAAGAAGTGGCTTCCGAGTCTCCCGCTCCGGGAGGTGGATCAGTCGCTGCTTATATTGCTTCCACCGGTATTGCACTGGCCACTATGGTCGCCAACCTGAGTTCCCACAAAAGAGGCTGGGATGATCGCTGGGAATACTTTTCCGATTGGGCAGAAAAAGGGGAAACCATTCGTCGTAAACTGATCGCCGCGGTGGATGCCGACACAGAAGCATTTAACAAGGTGATGGAGGCATTTTCATTGCCGAAAGAAACACCGGAAGAAAAGCAATTGCGTTCAGTTGCCATTCAGAAAGCCCAGTTTGGAGCTGTCCAGGTTCCGCTGGATGTGATGAAAATTGCAGCCTCTGCCCTGCCGGTTGCCGAAGCAATGGTAAAACAGGGTAATCCCAATTCAGTAACGGATGCCGGAGTAGGCGCTTCTGCCCTGGTTTGTGGCATTTACGGTGCCTACCTGAACGTTTGCATCAACCTCAAGGATCTGAAAGACCGTTCTGTGGCCGATTCCATTGCTGCCGAAGCCGCCAGTATTCTGACCGAATCACAAAACATGGAATCGGAAATACGGAAAGCTGTCATTCAAATGATCCGGTGATCCTGAATTTTCAATCCAATACGTGGGCTTTCACCGTACTTTTGCAGTTGTTCCAAAAAACCCTGTGCGGATAGCTCACGTTTTCTTTGTACTTTTTCTATTGGTCACCAGCCAGATGCTGGCCCAGTTTGATCCTCAGCAGAAATATTTGCTGATGGATAAAAAATTGCAGCTGGATGCCACCAAGGCGGTGAACTCGATGTACAACTTCAAGTTTGACGTTGCCGATGCCGAATTTCAGTGGATGCGGTATAAATATCCTTCCCATCCATTGCCGACCTTTCTTATGGGTCTGGAAGAATGGTGGAAAATACAACCGAACATTGATGATACGCAATACGATGAACGCTTTCTGGCCTACATGGACACCAGCATTATACTGGCCGAAGAACTAAAGCGAAAAGACAAACAAAGCATCGAAGCAGCCTTTTTCCTGGCAGCCGCTCACGGTTTCAAAGGCCGGTTGTATTCAGAAAGAGGGTCATGGACCAAGGCCGCCTTTGCTGGAAAAAGTGCTCTGGCAAATATGGAACTCACCAAACAGAACGATACCCTCAGCCCTGAATTCTTGTTTGGTGTAGCCCTGTTTAATTACTATTCAGTCTGGATACCGGCCAATTATAAATTTCTCCGGCCAATAATGTCGTTGTTTCCAAAAGGCGATAAAGAGAAGGGAATCAAGCAGTTGAAAGAGGTTGCCTTCAATGCTTTCTACACCCGTACAGAAGCACAGCTCTACCTTGCCAGGATTTATGCCAACGAAGAAGACCAGCCTGCCAAAGCCCTACCTCTCTGTGAATATCTTGCCACCACATTTCCGGATAACCCGTATTTCCAGAGATTGTACGCCCGGATGTGTTACAGCCAGGGACGAACAGCCGAAGTTGAAAAGGTCTCTCTCGATATACTTGATAAACTCGAACGAAAAATGCCGGGATACGAAGCAACCAGCGGAAGGTACGCTTCTTTTTACCTGGGCTACATTTACCGGCATTCCTATAAAAAGGACAAAAACAATGCAAAGAAGTATTTCGACCTGTGCCTGCAATTCTGCAATCAGAACAAAGCGTTCGAGACCGGCTATTACCACTACACTTTGTTAAACCTGATGCAGGTAGCCGATGAAGAGAAAAACGTGATGCTGGCAGTAGAATATGCCCGGAAAATCAAGGAATATGCCCCTAAGAATCACCCATGCACCAAAGCAGCCAATGAATACATGAAAAAGCACCCAAAGGAATCGGACACAAAAAAAGGATTCTGGGAAAGGCTTGGCTTTTAATAACACTTCAATATGAATAAATTCATTTTTCTCCTCAGCCTTCTCATTGCGACCAGTCTGAATGGAGCAGCCCAAACATATACTTCCTATTTTACAGGTGACACAGCAAATGCGGTGGCTCAACCCACTCCTGGTTATGTGTTAATGGGAGGTTCGACTGAAAACGACTCAGCTATGGTCTGGTGGCTGAAGCGATCCGGAGGCGGAGATGTTCTTGTGATCAGGGCAAGTGGCTCCAACGGATACAATGACTATTTATACTCTGATCTGGGCATACCTGTAAACTCTGTGGAAACGATCAAATTCAACAGCCGGGCTGCATCATTTGATCCTTACGTCATCCGACGGATCAATGAATGTGAGGCCCTTTGGATTGCCGGTGGTGACCAGGGTGTGTACACCAACTATTGGAAAAACAGTCCGGTAGACAGCCTGATCAACAAAGCAGTAAAAGACCGGAAGATTCCGTTTGGAGGAACTTCAGCCGGAATGGCCATACTTGGAGAAGCGTATTTTGATGCCTTACAAGGAAGTGTGACTTCTTCAGAGGCGCTTTCAAATCCATATGATCCACTGGTTTCCATTGGCCGTAATGATTTCCTCCGGGTTCCTTTTCTGAAAAGAGTGATCACCGACACTCATTTTGACAATCCTGACCGCCGGGGACGGCATTTCACATTTCTGGCCCGGTTGTACCAGGATTCCGGATTTGCCTGGAGAGGAATTTGTTCAGAAGAAAAAACTGCCGTCTGCATAGATATTACAGGAGTAGCCAGAGTATTTGGAAACTCTCCATCCACTGAATTTGCCTATTTCACGAAAATCTCCTGTCTGGCAGATTCCTTCCCTCAGGTTTGTTCGCCCGGCAATCCATTGACCTGGAATTTTTCTCAGGGACCTGTTCTGGTCTGCAAAATCCCTGGAACCAACAGCGGCTCCAACACATTTGATTTACGGGACTGGAAAACAATGACCGGAGGAAGCTGGGAATACTGGAAGAGCAGCAACGGGGTCTTTACCTCCACTTCTGCTTCATATCCCGACTGTACATTGTCTTCTGAAGAGGTTCAGATCCAATCGGCAGGGATTGTCTTTCCAAATCCTACGACAGGAAAATGGAAGTGGTCCGGAATAGAGCCTGTTACAAAAGTGAAGCTGACCGATTTGATGGGACGAGTCTATTTCATTGGCACAACACTGGAAGATGGAGAATTTGACATTTCCGGATTTCCCAGGGGAGTCTACATGGCGGAAGCAATGGAAACCAAAGGTTCAGGAAGCAACAACCGAATCCGGATTCTTCTTCAATAAACTTTCCGGTCAGAATTAAGTCAGGTTTAATCCTGATACAACAGGCAAACTGCCTTCGCTTCAATCCCCTTCATTTCACCGGCAAATCCCATTTGCTCAGCTGTGGTGGCTTTGATGGAGATCTCATCTTCCTGGATTTCAAGGATTCCGGCAATCACCACCCGCATCTGAGGAACGAATTCCGCAATCTTTGGACTCTGCAGAATCAGTGCGCAATCCACATTTCCAACCAGCCATCTTTTGGCCCTGACCAAATCGAACGTGCGCTTCAGGAGGATTTTGCTGTCAATATTTTTAAACTGCTGATCTGTATCTGAAAAGTGGATGCCGATATCCCCAAGCGATAAAGCCCCGAGCATCGCATCACAGATAGCATGTAGCAGTACATCCGCGTCAGAATGCCCCAAAGCACCCAACCTTGACGGAATCCGGATGCCACCCAGCCAGAGTTGCCGTCCTTCTACCAGACGGTGCACATCATAGCCCAGACCAACTTTAATCTTCGGCTTCATCTTCCTGAGGAATGGCTTTATATAGTAGAGTGTTTGATCGCTCCGGAACAATGAGCCGGCGGAAGGTATCCTCAATTTCTTCTTTGGTCACTCTTTCCACCTTTTTCAACTCCTCTTCAAATCCATCCGGATCTCCAAGAAGAGTAAAATAAGCGAGATTGATGGCCTTGTTGAGTAATTCCACATCGGCACCCGCAAGGGCAGTTTCCGATTGATTTTTCACTTTCTGAACCTCATCTGCATCAAATCCGGATTCCTGAAGCCGCTGAATTTCTTGCATCAACCGGGTCTCTGCCTGTTCCAAAGAAAAGTCCTGATTCACCTTTCCTTCAATGATCAGCAATCCCGGATCAGTAGAACCGGTTACATATGCATTCAGACTGTGAAAAATCCGCTCATCTTTCACCAGTGTATTCACCAGACGGGATGATTTCCCATGACCCAGAATATCGGTAAGCAGATTGGCTGAATAAAATTCGTCTGTCATCCGGGCAGCCATTGGATAGGCTTTGTAAATGGCCGACATCGGAACGGCTGCCTCTACTTCCTTCCTTCGGTCTTCCGTCTGAATTGGTTCCTGAGGAAGGTTGCGTTCCGGGCGAATACCGGCTTCAATCGGACCAAACCATTTTTCTGCAAGGCGACGGACCTCTTCGACTGTTACATTACCTGCAACTACCATCACGGCATTCGAAGGACGGTAAAACCTGAAAAAGAAATCTTTGACATCCTGCAGTTCGGCGTCTTCAATATGACTCAGTTCTTTCCCGATGGTTGGCCACTGATACGGATGATTCTGGTATGCCAACGCCCGCAAATGATGCATGGCATCTCCGTAAGGCTGGTTGAGATAGCGTTGCTTAAATTCTTCCACCACCACGCCTTTCTGCACATCCAGCGATTTCTGTCCAAACGCAAGGCTCAGCATACGGTCGCTTTCGAGCCAGAAAGCGGTTTCCAGGTTTTCGGTGGGAAGCTGAATATAATAGTTGGTGATGTCCGGATTGGTGAACGCATTGTTCTCCCCTCCTACCATCTGCAAAGGCTCATCGTAAGATGGAATATTCACAGAACCACCGAACATGAGATGCTCAAACAAGTGGGCAAAACCGGTTTGGGCCGGACTTTCGTCTCTAGAGCCCACATCATACATAATATTGACAACCGCCATTGGATTACCGGCATCCGGCAAAACCATTACGTTCAGGCCGTTGTCTAATTGAAAAGAGGAATATTTTGGCATAAAATGAGGGGCGCAATCACGCAGTAAACAGTGACCGGTGCAAGTACATGAACGAGACTTATATCACGTTTCCCGCTTTTATTTCACCATTGGTTATTGCGGTTTTCGGGTTTGAAGCCCTTGGAACACAAAGAACGGCCAGTGCGGCCACCAGAGGAATCAAATTGACATTCAATTGCTGTGGAATGAGGAACCAGAAAACCAGAATTCCCAGGAGGTAATACCGGAATCCAACCAGAAAACCACGAACCGGTTTTTCATAAAACCAGATCAATAGTCCAATGATAAAAAACAAAGGATTGGCCCAGAGAATATTGTAATTCCAGGCAGCCGATTTGTGGTTGGTAAACAGCCAGATCGACAATTCCACCAATCCAAGAAGTCCTGCCATGGTAAACAACACCGACCGCAAAATCCGGAATCCAATGGTTGACTGAGATGACCGGAACCAAAGCACCAATGCCACCAACAAAATGACAGAAAACAGAAACGCCGGAGAAAAAAGGAAAGAACCAGCCCCATAACTGACGGCACTTTCATACAGCACCTGGTTTGAAATCACCATTGGGAAATCAATCATACCTCTCCGGATGGTCGCCCTGGCTAACGATCGCTCGAGTTCATCGGGAAGAAAATTGAGGTCCCGTCCTTTGAGAGGGCGGTCGATTACTGCACCCAGGCCGAGGTCGATTCCAAAACGGCCCCAGTCCTGATAGGTGGTGTAATCATAAATCATGCTACGGAAGGTCACTGTTCCCTGAGGTTGGGCAAATGTCCAGATCACCTTACGCTGCAGGGCAGAATCGAGGAGTTCGATGATTTTGGTGGAGCAGTTGTTGTCGAAGTAGTCGTAGAAATATTCCCGGTTTTCGGGAAGAAGATTTTTGCTGAGGTATTCTACGATGGCTCTTTTTTCATTGGAATCCAGGTTGAGAACCTGCTCACGGACGGTGCGGTTGAACCGGCGGTACTGGTCGATAAAATCAGAGGTGCTGCTTACCCCCAGCATGTAGCGCATCGAACCTTTAGCGAAATTGCCGTAGAAGTTTTCCTGATTAAAATCAAACATTCCATAATTGAAGACCAGATCCAGACTTTGGGTTGGATCGGATACCCGGATGGCACTGTGACCAAATGCCTCATAAAGGGCTTCTCCAGGTCCGCAGGTGATGAGGGAAATTCTGGCTTGTGCGGATAACGGAACTGTTTGCGACATGACAGATATCATATTCGAGATAGTAATCAGCCCGGTGATAATGAGCCGGAACACGGTTCTGTTTTTCTGCAAATCCGCTAAAAAACGCACAAACCTGATTCCAATCAGTTTACCTGCCTTTTTTTCAATTTCAGAGAAGTTACCTTTCATTCAATAATTATTTATTTATTGTGTTGATTTTTAAATTCTCACATCCTTAAGAGAATCATTTTTGGAAGCTGCAAACATACATACTCAAGTCTCACCATCCGATCTTAAAGATAAGATTGAAGGCCTCGGTGAACTCGAACAATTGCGGATTCTCAATGAGTTAATCTGGGAAAACAGGCATTGGGGAAGCGGACAGTTTTTTGATCTGGCCCAGCTGGCCGTGAAACTGGCTGTTAAAAATCAGATCGAAATCCGGATTGTTGACCTTGCTCAGGCTTACCTGAATCTGGGAAATACAGCGTGGAATCGCTCAGAACCGACCGTTGCTTTCGAAACTTTGCAAAAAAGTCAACGACTTTTTCGCAGCATTGGTGTGGTAGGAAAGGCATGTTTTGCTGAAGCTGTCATGGCAAATCTGCATAGCCAGAAGGGAGAATTTGAAAGTGCATTCTCTTTAATTTTCCACATTCTGGACGAAGTCAAAGATCAACAGGAAGATGAAGTAGAAGGTTTGGCCAATCTTTCGGCCGGTAGTTTTCATTTTGACCTCGAATCTTACAAGGAAGCACTGAACTATTTCCTGCAAAGTCTGGAGTGTTTCAGCCGCATCAATGATGAAGTGGGTGTAGCCCGTGCGACCAATAATGCCGGGATGTCTCTGCATAAACTCGGACGCAACGACGAAGGACTGGAATACTGCGAACGGAGTCTTGAGATTTACACCAAACTGGCCATGGACCAGGGAAGGGCGAAATCGAAACGCGACATTGGCAAAATTCTCGAAGGCCAGGGAAAACTGGAAGAAGCACTGGCCTGTTTTCAATCAAGTCTGGAAATCCGGGACCACGGACTTCAGCAGAAAGCCAGTGGTGTTGACGGAGTGATCACATGTCTGATGGACATCGGGAATGTTCTGACCCGGTTGGGAAGACCAATTGAATCGAAAGAACATCTCACCCGGGCGATGGAATTGTCCGAGAGTTCGAAAGCTGTTCCAAAACTGATTAAAATCCACCGCCGGCTTTCGGATGTGTATAAACAGGACGGCAATTTTGAGATGGCACTGCACCATATGGAAATCCATCAGGACCTGAAAAAGGACATGTTGGGTCAGGAAACCGCCAATAAGATCAAAATGATGCAGACCCGTTACGCACTGGATCTGGTTCAGAAAGAATCCGAACTGGAAAAAGCGAAAAACGAGGAGCTCAACCTGGCATATCAGCGGATCAATACCATCAACAAAAACCTGACGGACAGCCTCAAATACGCCAAACGGATCCAGAATGCATTTCTGCCTTCCCGTCAGCGATTCCGGCTTACCTATCCTGAATCCTATATACTCAATTTACCGAAAGACATTGTATCCGGTGATTTTTACTGGATCACACAGAAAAACGGTTTCCACCTCCTGGCTGTCGCAGACTGTTCCGGACATGGTGTACCGGGAGCGTTTATGAGCATGGTGGGAATGTCTCTTCTCAACCAGATTGTAAACGAGCGGGGCGTTCTGCAGCCAGGTAAAATCCTCAACCAGATTAATCTGGCTTTGATCAACAACCTGAATCAGATGAACGAGGAAGGATCGACAGAAGGAATGGACATCGGACTCTGTGTGTTTGACCCCAATTTTACCCAGGTGGTGTACGCCGGTGCAAAACGCCCGCTTTACTACATTTCCGACGGACAGATCAACGAACTGAAATCAACACCAGCCAGCATAGGCTTTGATCCATACACCGATTTCAGTGAGCGAACCCATCGGATTGAGTTGAGCAACGTGGATCAGATCATTCTCGCTACAGACGGATACTCCGATCAGTTTGGAGAAGCCACCGGCAAAAAGCTGATGGTGAGCAAATTCAAGGACATGCTGGTGAAACAATACCAGAATCCGATCGAAGAACAGGAAGCCTACCTGAGAGATTACTACCTGAGCTGGAAAGGCCGGGAATCCCAGACCGATGATGTTCTGGTGGTTGGTATCAAACTGAAGTAAAGCGATTTCATTCTCCCCTCCTGTTATTCGTCATTCTCCGGTTCGTGTTCCGTCCGGATCAGTGAAAAAATGACGGAATCTTCCAATTTCTCCCCTACTTTATAGTGAGCTCTTAGCGTTCCTTCATAAAGGAATCCGAATTTCAGCAAAAGAGACAACGATGCTTTATTGTAGGTTGCGGTCAGGGCTTCAATCCGATGAAGATCAAGGGTGGTAAAACCGTATTTCAGTACCGCCACCAGGGCTTCTGTCATTAAACCTTTCTGCTTGTACTCATCCGATAAAAGCGAGTAAAACAATTCGGCCCGTTGGTGAATCGGGAAAATGGTATGGAAACCGCAGTGCCCCAGCAATTTCCCATCGGTTTTGTCCCGGAGCTGGAAGTAGCAAAAGGTCCGGTTAAACGTGGTGAGTCCGATGGAATACCGGTCCCGCTCAATTTTAAGCAAATCAGGATCGGTGAAGCCAAAGAAACGCATCTGCTCTTCATCTGTGTATTTTCCGGAGAAAATCTGGTCATACACCGATTGGTTCATCAGAATGAAATCCATTCGTTCGGTTGAAAACACGGGTTTGATGAGAATTTCCATTGAATGCAGTGGTTTGATAAATTACTTCCTGACCCGTAAAATCCCACGCATCACCATATAATGACCGGGCATCGTGCATACAAATCCATAATCCCCTTCAAAGGACGGCACCTCAAAGTAGATCGATTCGTTGCTTGTAGGCTGGATAATGGCCGAATGGAACAACACCTGATCCATATCCGGCACATAATTCAGTTTGTTGCCTGCAATTCCTAGTCGGGCGGCTGCCTCTCCAACTTTGTCCATGCTTCCGGGTTTAACGATGACTATGTTGTGCTGCATATCATCGTAGTTATTGAAAATCAGTCGTACTTTTTGGCCGGGACGAACCTCCAGAAGCGTTTGATCGTAGCGCATCCCGGGTGTGGTTCCGAGAGTGAGGGTTTTATCAGGACCTGTTGACCAGGATGATGGCATGCGGGCCACATGCTTCAGGGCTGCTGGTACTTTGAAAGCTGCAATACCGGTTGATTTTCCTGCCTTTGGAGCCGGATTGACCTTCTCCGTCACCACTGGTTTTACCAGAGTTTTCTTTGTCGCCAAAACCAAACCCATCGTATTTTTCAGATCGAGCTTTGGTCCGTCCGGAATTTCGTTCAACGTATAATACGCCACTGGATGCAGAATCTGATAGCCCTCAGCCGACAAAACGCCTTCCGCCTTTATTTCATGTATAAAATACTGACGCAGGCTATCCATCACCAACCGAACACGCATTTTATCCGGTGAAAGCCACACGGCACGGACCGGATTTTTTCCTTCCCGAACGACAGGACTTCCATACGCCTGGTGATACAAGTAGGTAAACGAAGATCCTGCATACGAAGCCGGATCCGAAGCAGTAACGGAATCGACCGGCAGAGTGAACCGGATTTCAAAACCGTCCGGCATCGCACTTACTTCTTTCATTTCAAATGGCGTTTTACCTGTCCAGATCACCCGCTGAAATGCAAACGGAGAAGAGCCGGAACTGGCCCAGCCGCGATTGGTCTGTGCTACAAACATGGAGCCATCCTTCCCCCAGGTCTGTCTCAGAACACCCGAAGCAAACCCATCCCGGAAACCAAATGCACAACCCTGGTACACGCCTTTTACTTTTTCCAGAAAGACCCGGTCGATTTTACTCTGACCCTGATCGCCCACAAAATACTGCCCATCAAACGGACCGAATCGTCCACGCACAGAATCCAACAGAAAATCAGAAGTCGAAACACCAAGTACACCATGCGGCAACCAGATAGAGGGCAGCCGGAGCGACGGAATTTCTTTCTTCACCTCAAACATGGGCTTTTCAAAATTCCGGATGTCGGTTGGCCGGGCTTTCACAGGAGACTCCGGCAGGTCTGACCAATTCAAACTGGCAGGGTTCGCAACAAAATCGCCCTTTTCAACAACTGTCAGATAACCGGACCCCACCCAATCGCCCTGGTTTTCGGTATAAAACACCTTTCCTTCAGGTCCGATACCAATTCCGCAAGGCGACCGGACGCCCGCTGCCCAGGGAATGATTTTGCCATCGGGCTGCACTTTGATGATCCATCCTCTCCAGGGGGCAAAACTTTTGGCGTTGTACCAGTCCACATCACCGAAGGCCACATTGAGCGAAACCACCATGTTTCCGTCGGCATCGAATACCGGCCCGAAACTATATTCATGGTAGTGGCCAACCGTTGGGAGCCGGGTGATGCTTTCATAGGAATCGGCGGTTCCGTCGCCATTGGTGTCGGTGATTTTGGTGAGCTCTCCCCGCTGGGCTACGTAAAAACTGCCATCCCGGAATTTTAGTCCTAAAATCTCATGGAGTCCCCGGGCAAATCGTTTGAAGGTGGGCTTGAATTCACCGTCCAGACCATAAGGACTGTTCACAATCCAGATTTCCCCACGACGGGTTGATACCGCCAGTTTACCATTGGGTAAGGTGCAGATTCCGCCACCCTCGAGAATGACATCGGTGGGCAACCCAATGGTAATCAATTTATAAAAATCCCCTTCTTTGGGCTGATTCTCTTTCCGTTGCACACCTTGTTTTGGAGTATGCATGGAATGATCATGATGATGGTGCTGGGCAATTCCATCCGGAAACCAAAAGAATAAGGACAGCACCACGGCCATCCGGATTTGCTGGAAGCAGAACATCTTTACCATACAATTGAATAGTTTACTTCCTTATTTTTTGAAGAAACCGGAACCAGAAGCCGTTTTATTTTGCCTTTCGACTCTTCTTTGATGATGGGGATGATGTTTTTATCCGGAATGAGATAGTACATGCCATCAATCCGGTAACTGCCATCCGATAATTTCTCGACCAATTCACCCTCAGCCATGCCATACCACATGGGGCTGGAGGTTTCAGCCAGATTGCTGAATCGAATCTTTGAAGTCAGCCTGTTATCCAAAGGAATAAACTGAAGGGAGGCAACCCCGTTTGGTGTCTGGTATTCAAAAACCGGTTTTTCTCCCGGCCTTTCTTTGTAACCCAGATACCGGAAACCATCCTCTTCTTTCAGTGAATCCGGATAGGAACTGCTTTCGGCACCAAAACCAAACAGCGCCATTTCAGGCAATTCAACCACTGCATTTGTGGGTGTCAGCATTTGTTCCGAACCACGGTCAACCCACATGGAATGTACTTCCCCGCACACATTTCCCCGCCAGGCTCTGAGGACCCTGCCGGTGGTAACATTCATCGAATACTGAATACCGGAAGGGTCGCAGACCGTGAGTCCATATGGCTTCTTCTTTCCTTTGTGCCGAAAAAAGCTTCTCTGAATGAAGGCTTCGGATTCCAAAGGGAGACTTTGCTGTCCTCCCGGCAAATGAGCATTGAGGGATCCGTCTGAATGCAGTCGTTGCAACCGGATTCCAGGTCCCCAGTACGTAAAACCCAATGAAGGCCTTCCTTCCGGATTGGACTTTATGTACAACAGGTCAAACCGATGATCGCCTGTGGAAAGATCAATGTTCACATCCCGCTTTTGCCACCAGAAACCACCCTTAGTGGTATCCAGAAGCAATTTGCCGTCAATTTTCAGCATTCCTTTGCCGGACAATTCCAATGAAAAGGTATACGTGCCTGGCGTCTGCACACGCATCAATCCTTCATAGGCAAGGAGAAAATCGTCGGATGTTTCAGCATCCCCTCTGTCAAACTGCACAGCCGTTCCCGTGCGTACGGCTGGCTTTTTCTGAAAATCCTCCACCGTCCGGAATGCACCCTGGTACACTTTGTACTGCACATTTTTCAGTTCGATCGGGGGATTTCCTGCGGGAGCGTATTTCAGATTACGGAAGGCCACCGGACCATGATCGCCCTGAATAAGGACGGGACCTTTTGCCGCTTCCCGAACCGAGAGCGGACCCCGGGTCGGGCCCGACAATTCCACATTGCTGTGAATCCGGACGCCGTTCAGCCAGACGGATACAAACCGGGCATTGGCGATCTTCATTCCGTCTGCAGAAAAGCGGGGCGCTTCGAATGATATCTTCATCGTCTGCCATAAACCCGGCGCTCTTGTGGCATTTACCAATGGGGGAACTCCTTCGAATCCTTCTTTGCCGGCACCTTTGGCCGGATCCCATCGCTGGTAGATTCCGCCACAATCGGAAAAGGCCGGATTTCGGATTCCCCAGGCATCGGTGAGCTGCAGTTCGTACCGGCCCATCAGATAAACGCCCGAATTGGATCCTTTTGGCATTAGAAAATCAAACTGAAGGTCCAGGTCGCCAAACTCTTCGGCTGAAATGAGATTGCCGTTTTTGCCCGGCGTCGGTTGGTTTACCAGAATACCCGTTCCCGGTTTGGTGACCATGTGATGCTCGATTCCCGGCAATCCCATGGCGTCTCCCTGGATGGACCAGTTGCCATCGGCAGGTTTAAAAAAGCCCATGTTTTCCAGTGGCACCGGAATCAACAATTTGTCGTTCCATTGAGCCATGAGCCTGGTGGCAAGGAAAAAGCTGGTGAGGATAAGAAATCGTTTCAAGTTGGACTGGTGTATTAGAGGCTGCGAAGAAACAAGAATTCGAAAAGCAGTGGAAATATTCACGATGGATCCGAAGGAATCTTTTGGTCGGATGCCTTACCATGACCCGGAATGATTCAGATGTTTTGGCATTTCTTAACAAAACTGAATTTGGAAAAATGGGATCCGTCCTTCGTTATTTGGGTTCTCATTCAAACAGCATTTCTATGAAAATCAAGTCCTTACTTTCATCTTTTTTCACTCTCTCCTTATGTGCTTCTGTCTGGGCACAAGGCGGACTGGCCTATCAATGGAAACCGGCGACACAATACAAATTCAAGTCTGTTCAAAACGACAAAGTGGAAATGGGCGGCTCGGGAATGATGGGAATGATGACAATGGCAGGGGCGATGGAATTCAAAACCGAATCGACCTTTTCTTTATTTATTGACAAAGTGATGCCCAACGGATCAGCCACCGGTAGCTTTGTTCTCAATTCTTTCCGGGTATCGGATAACAAAGGAAACACCCTGGCCAACATCAGTAACCTGCCAAAACGAGCCATCGAAGCCGATTTCACCGTTGACAAAAAAGGAAATTTCACCTTCACCGAAGCCCCGATTCTGCTGTGCCGCGACAATACCACAATGCTGGTTTCCATGAAAATCGACAAAGGCGAGATGGCTGCATCTTCTGAAGCAGATGGCGAAAAAGTGACCTTGTTCGCAGAATTCAATCCGAAAAACGGAACGCTGAAAGCCGGATACACCGCCGCCACGGTGGCCAAACCAAAACCAAAGCCGGTGACCGTAAAAGAAGACGATGAAACCATTGACCTGCTGCCCACTGAATTTCTTGACCTGCTGGTTTTACCCGAAGGCCCTGTTGCAGAAGGACAGCACATGAAAACCAAAATGTACGACACCGAGATTACAGAAACCGTCACAGACTATACGAATGATGTGGCAACCCTGGATTTCAACATTAAATCATCCCTGAACGCCCGGAAATTTGAAAAGGATGCCAAACAAATGGCAGGAGACACCGAAGAAGAGGAAAAAGAAGAAAACGAGGGTGGTGGCGATATGACCGGTGGCATGTTTCCCGGAATGGAAGCCGGTGGCGGAACTCCGGATATGGGCCAGCAAACCAACGGCGACATCAAACTGATTTTCGACAACGGAAAAGGAATGATGAAAGAAATGAGCGGCACCATTACGTCCAAAACCAATATGATGGGAACGGAAATGAGTACAAAATCAGTGGTGAAGATGACACCCGTTATGTAATTCAAACATTGGGTATCCGGACAGATTCCGGGCTTTTTCATTGTCAAAACGTACTGAAAAAAATCATCTCAACTTTTCGCATTTCGTTTGAATAATTTGATCGAAAACAAGCTTCTTTGCGACCTTTCTGATTAACAAAACATTACCCGATGAAAATCATCGTTCCTATGGCCGGTCTTGGAAAACGGATGCGGCCTCATACACTCACTGTTCCAAAACCCCTCATTCCGATTGCCGGTAAGCCCATCGTTCAGCGATTGGTGGAAGACATCGCCAAAGTGTGCGGAGAAGCAGTGGA
This sequence comes from Catalimonadaceae bacterium, assembly GCA_036759185.1. Lineage (GTDB taxonomy): Bacteria > Bacteroidota > Bacteroidia > Cytophagales > Flexibacteraceae > CAMDMI01. The sequence continues at coordinate 30,520 of DAIOVD010000022.1, forward strand.
AGAAGTCAACTTTATCACCCACAGTTCATTTGGGAAAGAAGCAGAACAAAAGCTGATCAAAGTCGCCGAATCAGTGGGAGCCAAAGGATTGATTTCGTACCAGGATACTCCTCTGGGAACCGCCCATGCGATCATGTGTGCGAAAGAGTCACTTTCCGGAAACCTGGTGGTTGCCTTTGCAGACACACTGTTCAAAGCCAATTTCAAACTGGCCAAAGGACATCCGAACACCATCTGGGTTCAGAAGGTAGAAGATCCTAAGCCGTTTGGCGTAGTGAAACTGAATGACAAAAACGAGATCACCGATTTCGTGGAGAAGCCGGAGACGTTTGTATCAGACCTTGCCATCATCGGAATCTACTATTTCCAGGACGGAGAGCAGCTGAAAAGCGAAATCCAGTATCTGCTGGACAACGACATTAAGGACAAAGGCGAGTACCAACTGACCAATGCCCTCGAGAACATGAAAAACAAAGGGGTGACCTTTGTGCCGGGACAAGTGGACGAGTGGCTCGATTGCGGTAACAAAAACGCAACCGTGTACACCAACGAGCGGTACCTCACCTATCTGTCAAAAGAAGAACTCATTTCAGCTTCGGCCAAAGTCGACAATTCCGTCCTCATTCATCCGGTGTATCTGGGCGAAGGTGCGGTGGTGACGAATTCCGTTGTCGGTCCGTATGTATCGGTTGGCAAAGGTTCCAAAGTGGAGGGATCGGTGATTTCTTCCTGCATCATTCAGGACAATGCGAAAATCAAGGACGCCAACATTTCCAATTCGATGGTTGGCAACCACGCCGAAGTAAAAGGCAAATCCGCCGACCTGAGTCTTGGCGATTACAATGTGATTCACATTTAAAAAAGCTACGACGGACCAGAACCGTCTGACACGAACAAAAGAGGTCATCCCGCAACGGATGGCCTTTTTTTTG
>DAIOVD010000022.1:31551-32861 GCA_036759185.1 Catalimonadaceae bacterium
TTTGTGATGCGTGATGATTTCTGAGGTACCAATAGCTCCAAGTTATAAATGATGAGTTATGCTCACAGTGGCGTTAACAGCGCCATATGAAATACAAACGGAATTGGGTAGCCTTCTATCTTCATACCCAACATTTTCCGAAACCCGCAAGGCCAACCAGAATCTGAATTTCTTTGAATTTTGAACTCTGAACTTAAAACTGTTTTTATGGTCGGTACCGAAGGTCAGACCGCGACTCATCCAAGGACTGAATTCAGACAACTGCAGGCGGCTAGTATATGGCCCAAGCCTATCCTTCCTTTGATTTTCCCACATGCATTTTCTCTGAACGTTGCACTTTTCTACCAGTTCGCTCATTCTGACTTTGCCATTAAACCCATGAGCTGAACTTTCAGAACCGGAAGGTTGATTTGGACAATGCTCCAGATGGTTTGATCATCCACCCCAAAATATTCGTGAATGACCAGGTTTCGGAGCCCAATAATTCTTGCCCAAAGGACTTCCGGGTGTGCCAATTGAATGGCATCGGATATATGATTCGCTGCTTCCCCAATTACCTCCAATTGCCGTAAAGTGGCATTGAACATCATCGAATGGTTCACAAAAGTTTCCTTATTGACTCCTTTTGTGTATTGCTCTATTTCAGAAATCGCATCGAGCATATGCTGAATCCTAACTTTATCACCCAGCCTGTCGTGCATAAAGCAATTTTTTTTCAGCCTCAATAATCGGCTTTATGTATTTTGATAACCCGCGAGATGACACCAGATCAACTTTTCGGGAGAGTAAACGCTGTAAATCGAGTTGCATCTGAATAAACTCAAGCCCGACAGGAAATGTGTAATCCAGTTCAACCAGCAAATCAATATCACTTGTATCATTGGCCTCACCCCGGCTCCAGGAACCAAACAACCATGCTCTCACAACTGGCTGATTGTGAAAATACTGATGGATGGTTTGAACGTATTCTTCCGGAAAAGATTGCATAGCAAGATTGTGCTGGAATTCAAAAGTACGGCCAATGTGGATAAAATCAAATCAACGTGTTAGAGTATTTAACTCACAATAAGGGTTAAGGAAAAATTATGAAGGATGCTTACAGTGGCGCCATTAGCGCCAAATTATAAATGAAATACAAACGAAATCGGGCGCAGCTGTGCTTCGTTCGGACTATTTCAAGGCCTCTGGCCTTCATGCGACATTACCCTAAAGAAACAGTCCTACCCAAATTCTTTGAACCTTGAACTCTGAACTTTGAACTATTATCCTTTGAACTTTGAACTCTTTTAGAACCAAGCCGTCCTTCACCC
>DAIOVD010000023.1:0-32784 GCA_036759185.1 Catalimonadaceae bacterium
GGTTCTGGTGTTGCCTATACCGACAAAATCACCATTTATCGTTACAACTATGTAAATGGTAACTTCGATAGTACCATCACCTACATTCCGTTTTCTAACGAAGGTGGTGAATACGCTACTGTAGTTGGAAGTACTCAGATTGCTTTCGGACCAGATGGTCAGACAGGTTACCTGGCTGTATCTGCTGCAAACAACGAATTCGATTCAACTGCAACTTTCCTTCCGTACATTGCTAAAACGACCGATGGTGGTAATTCATGGTCGAACCTGAAACTTCTTCCGATCAACAAGAGATGGAACGAGCAGGCTTCTCCTGAAAAAGATGCATTCCGTGATCAACTTTTGGTTGGAAACAGAGTGAAATTCACTGAGTCAAGCATCATCCCAACTACATATGATGATCCATATGGTCACTTTGTAGATTACCTGGTGAACGACATGGAGCTCACTGTAGACAAAGACAACTACGCTCACATTTTTGCTTCTCTTGCTGTTAGTGGTTTCGGTGATACCTTATTTGCTGATTTCCCGAATGGTGTAACCTATTATCCAGGATATGGATCCTGGAATGTGGACCTTTACATCAACAATATGGATAGTGCTGCCCGCGGAATCTTCATTAACCAGAACGTTACTTTGAATGGATGTTGGGGAGATTGTGCTGGTTCTGAGAATTTCAAAGAAGCCAACCGCCCTCAAATCAGCCGGTCTGCTGATGGATCGGTAATCGTATTCAGCTGGTATGACACTGATACTACTGCTTATCCTCAACTGGATGCTGCCAATAACAACTCCAACCCTGATCTTTGGATCCGTACTATGCGTGTTGGAAACCCAGGACAGTACTTCCTGAACGACAAGCCAAGAAACATTACCAAAGGTTCGGACAAAGATGGTCTGGCCGTTTTAGGTAATGCTGCTCCAACTTTGTTGAATACTGCCAATGGTTACGGTCTTGCTTCTGTTATTGTTGCTTTGAGCGACTTCGTAGGACCAACCACTTCTCCATGGCCAGTTCAGCATCTTTATGTTGGAGGTGTGAACATTCCATCAGCTGCTGCTGTAGATTCATTCCCGGAAGCAGTTGTTCAAGGAAAAATCATTCTGGAAACAAATCCACAGGTTGCTTCGAAGAAACTGTTCAACATGGACATGAGTATGATGCCAAATCCAACCAAAGGATTCACGACAGCTCACCTTTCTGTTGAAAAAGCAGGATTGGCTAATTTCCGTGTGATCAACTCCATTGGACAAACTGTTCATAACTTCTCAATGAATCTGCCAAAAGGTGATATCAACGTACCATTCCAGTTGAGCCAACTGGCGAAAGGTGTGTATACCATTCAGGTTCAAATGGAAAACCAAACCGGTACAAAACGAATTATCAAAGACTAATTCGTAACTGGTTAACCAAAAAGGCCCCGGAATTGAGTTTCCGGGGCCTTTTTTATTTTTGAACAGCCAATAAAAAAAGTCCTGCTTTTCAACAGGACTTCTCGCGGAGAGAGCGGGATTCGAACCCGCGGTACAGTTACCCGTACGACAGTTTAGCAAACTGTTCCTTTCGGCCTCTCAGGCATCTCTCCGAACGGGTGGCAAAAGTAAGCCTAACCTTTAAATTTCAAAAGCGAAATGTGGTTCCGGACAAAATATCTTTTCTTTACTCACCTGTTTTGAACAAAAAAGCAGTCATTCAATTTGAACACATCGCTCTTGGGCCTGATCGGCTATCCATTGGGCCACTCTTTTTCCAAGGCCTATTTTTCGCAGAAGTTCGAAAAAGAAGGCATCAGAGAATTTTCCTATGAGTTATTTCCCATAGCCAACATCAATCTGCTTCCTGAGGTTATTGCAAGGCATCCAAATCTGAGGGGACTGAACGTAACCATTCCCTACAAAGAATCTGTCATTCAATACCTGGACTTTCTTGACCCTCGTGCAAAGAGGATCGGGGCTGTCAATGTGATAAAAATTGATCAGGATGGAAAATTGCATGGCTACAATTCTGACTATTCCGGATTTGCTGCCACTCTGTTACAGACCAAACCAGCATTTGAATGGAAAGGAATCAAAGCATTGGTTTTTGGAACCGGTGGAAGTTCCAAAGCGGTGACCTCATGCCTGGAAGATTTCGGGATCGACTTTCGGATCGTATCCAGAAATGCGTCCGACGATCAACTGACATACAAAGAATTGAATGCTGAGACAATGGCGGAGTTCAGTCTTCTCGTTCACTGCACTCCAGTAGGTATGTTTCCAAAAACAGAAGACTGTGTTCCGATTCCGTACCATTCACTTTCTGCAATGCACATTGCCATTGATCTGGTGTACAATCCTGAAGAAACCATGTTTATGAGAAAGGTGAAAGAGCATGGCGGCACCGCTGTGAATGGCCTGACTATGTTATACGCTCAGGCAGAAAAAGCCTGGGAGATCTGGAATTCGTGACTATTGCGGGTGGTACGTTTCCAGAATGTCGGAGCCCGATCTTTCTGAAGTAACCAAGAGGTGATTTTGCAGAGCCGGGGCTTTGGTGCCAGAACCAAATGACACAGGTGATTTGAAAACACATGCCTCGTCCCAAAGACCCGCTTCGATAAACGATTGAATCATCCGGCTGCCTCCTTCGACAAAAAGGGACTGAATTCCGGCCTTTTGGAGGATGTCCAACACATCAGAAAGTGTAAACCCAGGTGGTTTGAGTTGTTTGAATGTGAGATGACCAGCCGATTCTTCTTTGACCTGATTGAAAACCCAGGTTTTAGAGGTCTGGTCAGTAAAAACGTTCAGGTTTGGATGGAGTTTGAGATCCGGGTCTAGTATTATACGGACAGGACTTCTCCCCTTCCAGCCACGAACCGTGAGGAAGGGATCGTCGGTTTGCAAAGTACCGGAACCAACCAGAATTGCCTGATGTTCCGCTCTCCATTTGTGAACCCTAAGACGGCTTTCGGCTGAACTGATCCATTTGGAGCTTCCGTCTTCACGTGCGATGAAACCATCGGATGTTTGTGCCCATTTTAAGGTTATAAAGGGCCTTTTCTTCTGAAATGAGGTTAAGAAAAACCGGTTGAGATGCGCTCCCTCCTTTTCAAGAATGCCGGTCTGAACCTCGATGCCGGCAGATCTGAGCTTCTCAATACCCTTTCCTGCAACCAAAGGATTGGGGTCCATATTGCATATAACCACTCTGGGAATTCCTCTTTCGATCAGAAGATCGGCACAAGGAGGAGTTTTTCCGAAATGGCTGCAGGGCTCGAGCGTCACATAGGCGGTACTTTCTCTCAGCCAATCTTCATTCTGAACAGACCGGATGGCATTCACTTCGGCATGTGGGCCACCAAATATCTGATGCCAGCCTTCACCGATGATGCCATACTCCGGATGAACCAACACGCAACCCACCAAAGGGTTCGGTGCTACTTTTCCTTCTCCCATCCTTGCGATCTGAAGGGCACGCTTCATTAACAGCACATCGGTTGAGGATTGCATTCTTATTTGAAAACTGGAAATTTATTGGAACGAGGTGAATTTGTGAACACCCCATGAAAACCTGGCAATTATTTCTTGGCTTTCTTTTCCCGTTTTTCGGCCTGTTTCTCTTTGGTAGTTTTCAACGGTTTTTTCTTGGCCTCCTTTTTGGCATCCTGACTTTTCGACATAACGGAACAAAGTTTAAATTGGGTGGAATTTTAACCATATTTTCTCAAACCGGCCGGGAAAATTTTCGTTTGCTCCATCAGAGCTATGTTTGGTTACAGAATCAGGTATGCTATCATACAGGATTTTAATCCGGAGTTTCCAGCTTTGAATGCCTACTTTTGAAGCGAATCAAACAAACCGATGCAGCAAATCCGTATTCTTCAGGACCGTGTCCGACCATTTCTACAGCGCCATTCATGGGTATTTTCCGGGGCAGTGGCGGGTTACTCCAATCCGAGTTCAGTGGGAGTTGTGGAGGTAATCGATGAAGAGGATCAGGTAATTGGATATGGATTTTCGGACCCGGAAAGTCAGATTGTATGCCGGATTTTTCATTTCGGTGCCAAACCAGAAAAAGGGTTCAACCTGACTTACTGGAAATGGAAGTTTGAATCGGCGATGGCATTGCGAAAGTCGCTGGTAATATCAGACCAAACCGACACATATCGGCTGCTTCATGCCGAGGGAGACGAATTTCCAGGATTGATTGTGGACGTGTACGGAGGCAAAACCGCTATTGTGCACACCCTGATCGATGCGACAGGACAATGGATTGAAACCTGGGTAAAAGTTCTGCAGGGAATGGGCTTCGAATCGGTGTATCATAAGCACGGACACGACAAAAACGGCAAATGGGTTTTGGGAAATCCAGGTTCAGAAACCGTTGCAACCGAACACGGAATGAAGTTTTTCGTGGATGTGGAGAAAGGACAGAAAACGGGCTTTTTCATCGATCAGCGGAAGAACCGGGCCATGATGGGGCAGTTTTGCAAAGGAAAAAAAGTGCTGAATGCCTTTGCGTTTACCGGTGGATTTTCGGTGTATGCACTGGCCAACGGAGCCAAAGAAGTAGTGAGTCTGGATATTTCGAAAGATGCATGCGAAATGGCGGACCGGAATGCGTTGCTCAACAATCCTGAAGAAACCCGGCATTCATCTGTGGCAGCTGATTGTTTTGAATACCTGAAGGAAATGGATGCCGATTTTGATGTGATCATTCTGGATCCACCAGCGTTTGCCAAAAACAAAACCGCCGTTGACAAGGCGGCCCGTGGTTACAAAGAGATCAATCTGACGGCCATGAAAAAGATCGCAAAAGGAGGAATTCTGGCTACATTTTCCTGCTCACAGCACGTCGATACCAACCTATTCCGCAAGATTGTGTTTGGAGCGGCAGTCGATTCCGGACGGCAGGTGCGGGTAATCGGCCATTTTCACCAGCCGGCAGACCATCCGACCAGCATTTTTCATCCGGAAGGAGAATACCTCAAGGGTCTGTTGCTTGCTGTGGATTGATACAAAATGCCGGAACCGGTTTCGGTTTCAGTTTTTTGTTTTCATTTTTGCCCCATGATTGAAATACTGCATCAGGCGCTGGATTTTTTCCTGCACCTCGACAAACACCTCAACAACATCGTTTGCGAATACGGAACGCTGACGTACCTGATTCTTTTTCTGATCGTTTTTGTGGAAACCGGACTGGTGGTGATGCCCCTTTTACCTGGCGATTCCCTCCTTTTTGCAGTGGGTGCACTGGCATCGACGGCAACCGTTTGCCCGGGACAAGGTCAGGAAGGTTTGAATATTCTTATTGTGATTCCCCTTTTGATTGCGGCTGCATTGCTGGGTGATAACGTCAATTATTTCATAGGCAAAACCTTCGGGACTCAGATCGCCAAGCGGGAGAAGATCCTGTTTTTCAAACGCGAATACCTGACAAGAACCGAAGAATTTTACACACGACATGGCGGACAAACCGTCATCATTGCACGCTTTGTCCCGATCGTGCGAACCCTTGCTCCTTTCGTAGCCGGAGCCGGAAGCATGAACTACCGGAAGTATATAACCTTCTGCATAATCGGAGCCATTCTTTGGGTGGTTGGCATTTCGATGCTGGGCTATTTATTCGGGCAGATTCCGGTGATCAAGAACAACTTTGAGATCGTGGTTCTGGCCATTATCGGATTTTCTGTTTTGCCGATTATCCTTCAGTTTTTCAAGAAAAAGCCAGCCTGATTTACAAGCTGGCTTTCTGATTTATTCTATTCTGGTGCAGCGGTTCTGTTGCACCCGTTTGTTTTTCAGTGAGGGATGGAAGGGGCCTGGCCCGACGAAGGAGGGCCGCAGCGAAGCGAAGCCCCGCACAGCCCGACGGCGACGAAGGAGCCGGCACTGCCAGCAACCAAACTTAAAGACTCAACAGATCTTTGAATTTGACTGCCTGACGGCGGGACACTTCCACTTTTTCGCCTCCCCGGAGCTTTACCAGAATACCGCCAGAAAAGTAGGGCTCGATGGTTTCGATCATGCGGAGATTGATGATGTGCTTGCGGTTGGCACGGAAGAAAATCTGCGGATCGAGTCTTTCTTCCAGTGCGTTTAACGAGCGGAGAATGAGCGGTTTGTTACTCTCGAAATAGATGCGGACGTAATTGCCGATCGATTCGAAAAGACGCACGTTGCTCAGACGGATAAACCAATACTTGTTGCCGTCCTTTACAAACACCTGATCGTTTTCGGTAAATACTTTCTGGTTGGGATTGCTTTCGGCGCCTTCCGATTTCTGGTCTTCTTCCAGCTTTTTGATGGCCTGGTCGAGCCGGTTGGTTTCGATAGGCTTCAGAAGGTAGTCAATGGCATCAAAATCAAACGCTTTTAACGCGTACTCATCATAGGCTGTAGTGAAAATCACATCGGGGGCCACACTGTCGTCGAGGGCTTCCAGTACTTCAAATCCAGATTTCCCCGGCATCTGAATATCCAGAAAAACAAGTTCCGGGCGGAGCTGGTTGATTTTAGTGATGGCTTCTTCACCATTGGTGGCCTCATCGATGATCTCGATCTGAGGATACACATCCAGTAAGCGGCGCAATTCGTTGCGGGCCAGGCGTTCGTCGTCTACGATAATGGTTCTCATTTGCTTGGAATTGGAATTTTAATGATGGCCGAAACTATTTCCGGGCCGGATTGTACGATGGTAAATAAGTCTGGTTTGTTGTAGATAAGTTCTAATCGATGCAGTGTGTTGAGGATGCCGAAGCCGTCGGAATCGGTGCCCAAAAGAGTTCCGGTGTTGTCGATCCGGATTTCGGCAAAGCCTTTGTCCATCCGACTGCTTATGGCGATATTTCCCCCATCTACCCTTTTGGAAAGTCCGTGTTTGACGGCATTTTCGACCAGAGTCTGGATCATCATCGGAGGCACCTGAATGGAAAACGTGTTGGGGTCAAGGTCATTTGAGAACCGCAGCCTCTCGTCAAAACGGATTTTTTCGAGGTTGAGGTAGTCGTTCACCGTTTTGAGTTCTTCCGAAAACGGAATGGTCCGGGCTCTGTCAGAAAGGAGGGAGTTGCGGAGAATGTTCGACAACTGGGTGATGGCAGTTTTGGCTTTGGACGGATCTTCGTCGACCAGTGAGCGGATGCCATTTAGGGCATTGAACACAAAATGGGGATTGAGCTGAGATTTGAGTTTGTTGAGTTCAAACTCTTTGAGGGCATTTTCCCATTTCAGGCGCTCGATTTCCTCGCGACGGTACCGGCTGAAAAAAGCAATGGCAAAATAGATAACCGACCACAAAAGGAACAGTGTCATATAATTGACAACCAGTAGACTGATGTCTTCCCAGCCCAGTTCGTTGAGGTCGAGACCAAACCATCCTGTAATGAGAAGAGTGGTGGCCACATAGAGTGCCGACATCAGGAAATTGCTCAGCAGAACCACCGCCACCAGTTTGGGCAGCGGGTATTCGATCCACGCATTCCGTTTGAAAATGATCCGGAAAAAATGGGTCAGTCCAAATGCGACAATACAGAGTGAAATATTGGAAATGATTTCATTCTGAGGGAGTTCGTGCGGCGTCCGGTAGAGGTAGGAAAAAACCGACATGGCCAGACCATAGCCTCCCCAGCCAATGAACTGGCAGAGATAGTAAAGTCGGGTTTTGTTCGGAAGTTTCTGTATGGCCATGGTTGGTTCGGATTTAAAAGTCCTTTAATGCGTCGATACCTGAGGCAGCAAAATGGAATAGCGGCCTATATTTTACGTAAAAGGTGAATTACGACTTTAAAGTTGGTACGAAAAGGAAATATCTTCCTTACTTTGGATACTGTAACCAATCCAGACTCAGAGAAATCAAATGTCTTCCATTCAATCGCTTTGTGTCATCGACGACGATATGATTTACCAGTTTGCTGTGAAGCTGAACCTGAAACAGCTGCAACTGGCCGATTCGGTTCTGTGTTTCTCAAACGGAGAACTGGCGAAATTGTATATGATGGAAAATTCGCAAAAGCCGGAGGCTCTTCCGGATGTGATTTTGCTCGACATCAATATGCCGATTATGGATGGATGGGACTTTCTCGAATGGTTCAGAGGGTTTAAAGAAAACCTGGCCAAGGTGATCCCGATTTTCATGGTAAGCAGCAGCATCGACTGGCGGGATATTGAAAAGGCAAAGAGCTATGAAGAAGTGGTTGATTACATGTCCAAACCATTGACGGACGGGAATTTTTTTGAAATCATCCACAGGCTGGGTGCCTGAAACCCATTTTCCTTTTGAACGAATCGAAATCGATACTGAGCGACTGGAAATCGAATGCCAATCGGGATTTCAGCAAGAATAAGATCTTTCTGAAACGGATTTCCCGATCGCTGCCTGCCATTTCTGCGTTGCAGGAGGCACACGATGCAGTTTTCGAAAAGATGGATTGTCTCGAATGCGGGAACTGCTGCAAATCGTCTTCACCTGTTTTTAACCGGACGGACATCAACCGGATTTCAGCATTCGTAGGAATGAAAGCGGGTGTTTTTGAGTCAACCTATCTGGTGGCAGATTCTGACGGCGATTTCATCCCAAAATCAAAACCTTGTCCTTTTCTCGAACCGGATAATACCTGCCAGGTGTATGAACTCCGTCCGAAAAGCTGTCGTGGCTATCCGCACACCGATACCAAAGAAGGATGGGAGCGTCATGCTTTGCTGGCTGGGAATACGGTTTATTGTCCGGCTGCTTACCGGATTGTGAACCAGATCAGGGCATTGTCCGGAGGCTGATCAGACTTTCAGAATGTTGATGGTAAAGAGAATATCCAGCAGTAAAACAGCCAGACCAAAAAACAGAAAGTAGAAATACTTGTTGGCGCCAATGTCGACAACCTGCACATCCCAGACTTCACCCTCTACATTCTGAATGGCTTCGATGAGGGAGGATACTTCATTTTTCTCGTTGGTGACTTCGAAGTAACGGCCTCCTGTCTGGTTGGCAATGGCTTTGAGGTCTTTGGAAACCAGCTTTGTGACTACTTCCACGCCATTTTCATCTTCTACAAATCCACCAGACTCGTCCGGGATTTTGCTGCCGTCATACGTTCCCACGCCCAATGTAAAAACCTTCACACCTTCCTTTTCCAGACTGGAAACGGCATCATCGGTGTCTTCCCCAAAATCTTCCCCATCGCTTACGAGCAAAACAACTTTGGAGCTGATCTTTTTGGTGCTGGTCTGGTTTTCCCGGAATTTCTGTAGTGACAGTTCCAGCGCCTTTCCGAAATCGGTACCGTCTGCCGGAAGGACTTTTGAGTTTGCCGTTTCGAGGAGCAGCTCCAGTGCACTTTTATCGTAGGTAAACGGACAATACAGAAAGGCTTCTCCTGAAAAAACAATGAGGGCGACTCTGTCAGCAGAAAAGGACTCCAGTGCTTTTTTCAGTTCAAATTTTACTTTCTCCAGACGGCTCGGCTGGACATCGGTACAGTTAATGGATCGGGAAAGGTCGATGGCAAAGACAATGTCCTTTCCTACTGCTTTAACCTCTTTTTTCACACCACCGAATGATGGCCCCAGGATACTGATCACAACCATGGCAAAAAAGAGAGACCTGAGGAAAAACTTTACCCAGAATAGGGTAATGGACGATTGTAACCGGCGTGCTATTAAATAGGTGCGAATACCAAAACCAGTGTAAAGCAGGAAAAACATTCCCACGATCAGGTATTCGTATTGCCCTATTTGTGTAAACCAATTCATAGTTGCCTTTGCAAAAATGAACGGAAAATTTCATTCTGTCCGAATTATCCCGGAATCAGCGGAGGAATTCTCCTTCGGGGATACTGTTCCCGATTTGAACCCGAAATCAACCAGAGTGGTGTACTTCTGCAGATTGCAATTCATTCTTATCATAAAGGGTTTGTATTCAGGCCAAAATCATCCAAAAAGTACGTGCCCACATATTCCATCATTTTACCGGAAGGCTAAACCGGAAATGTGTTTATTTCAATTCTACTAAAATTCGAATCGTATGGTGGTACATCAACTTAATTTCCAGGACAATTCTGGCTGGGATTATTCTTCAATACAGGGTGAGTCGCTTGATTATCAGCTTATCATTGTATTTGGTTCGAGAGAATTGCTGAGTAGTGCCGGGTGGTTTCAAAGCCTTCGGAAAAAATTTCTGAAATCGGATATTGTATCAGTGAGTACCAGTGGAAACATCCTGGGTTCGGAAGTTTCAGATGATAGTCTTGTTGCTTCTTTGTTGTATTTCGGCAAAACAAGGGTAAAAACCACAATGACCAATATCTCCAGTCTGGAGAGTAGTCGTGAAGCGGGAATTATTCTGGGATCCATGCTTCAGGATTCCAAACTGCAACATGTGATGGTGTTTTCGGAAGGCATTAAGGTGAATGGAAGTGAGCTTGTTTCGGGATTGAATGAGGTTATTCAGGTTCCGGTCACCGGTGGTCTTGCCGGAGATGCAGCCCGTTTTGAAAAAACACTGGTGGGCCTCAACAGTTTGCCTGAATCAGGAAACATTGTCGGAATAGGTTTTTATGGTGAAAGTCTGAAAGTAGGATTTGGGCATTTTGGCGGATGGGATTCATTTGGTCCGGAACGCAGGGTGACCAAGTCGGATCATAATATCCTGTATGAGCTGGACAATAAATCGGCGCTGGAGTTATACAAGACCTATCTGGGCGATAAAGCCAAGGAATTACCTGGCTCAGCCTTGTTGTTTCCTTTGGGAATGAGGGTGAAGCCAAATGATCCGATCCTGACAAGGACCATTCTCACAATTAATCCGGATGGTGGGATGGTATTTGCCGGTGACCTTCCGGAAGGTGCGATGGTTCAGCTTATGAAAGCGAATTTTGAAAAGCTCATTGATGCCTCAGCAACAGCAGCCGAACAAACACTTTCGGTTGTGGGAGCTGATTCGGAGTTTGCCTTGCTTATTTCCTGCGTCGGGAGAAAACTGGTTTTGGGCCAGCGAATTGAGGAAGAAGTCGATGCCGTGAGAGATGTGTTGGGGGAATTTCCTAAAATGAGCGGATTTTATTCGTATGGTGAAATTTCAACAGTACTGGAAACACCAAGTTGTGAACTTCATAACCAAACGATGACAATTACGGTTATGAAAGAAGAGTAGGTTCAATTGAAAATTTAAGGTCATGTTTAACAAACTACTGGAAAGACAAATTAAACGGTATCTGAAAAACACCGAATTTGGAACTCAGGAATTCCATGATCTGTTTCAGGCCATTTCGCAGGCCTATGACCATCATGAAGAAGATCGTCAGTTGGTTGAAAGAGCCCTTGAACTCAGTTCAGCTGAACTTTCAGAAACCAATCGTTCGCTTCAGGAAGCCAATAAGCTGATCGAGCTCAAAAACAACGATCTCATTTCGTCATTGCAATATGCCAAGCTGGTACAGGATTCATTGCTGGCCAGGGAGAGTTCCATCCGGGAGATTTTTCCGGATTCATTTATTTTCAACAAACCCAAAGATATTGTAAGCGGAGATTTTTTCTGGCTTTACAATACCAACAAAGAAACATATCTGGCAACGGTGGATTGTACCGGACATGGTGTTCCAGGGGCTTTTATGTCGGTCATCAGTTACCGGTTTCTTAACCAGGCCGTCCGGGATCATGGCATTCAGAAGCCAGCGGATATTCTCCACTATCTGAATACAGAAATAAAGGCTACACTTAGTACCAAAGCCGATGACCCTGAGGCTAAGAATGCTCTGGATATTTCGCTCGTCCGGATGGATCGTCGCAAAAAAGTGATTGAGTTTTCAGGCGTAGGCCAGAAAATGATAATTTCCAGTTCAGGTGAATTGAATGAGATCAAAGGAGACAATTACCATATTGGTCAGAATCTGGATACTTCTGTTACGCCCATCAGTTCCAGGGTGATTGAAATGCCATCGGATTCCGTGTTGTACATGTTCAGCGACGGATATGTGGATCAGTTTGGTGGTCCGGCCGAGAAGCGATTTGGTTCCGACCGTTTCAAAAAGCTGATTTCATCATTGAGCCCGCTCAATTTTTCACAACAGAAGAAACGGGTGGAATCCACCTTTCTGGAATGGAAAAATGGCTGTGAGCAGGTTGATGACACGTTATTGATCGGGGTTAAAGTTCCCTGAAAGCAGAGGGCTTCTGGTTGAAAATCAAAGGAAACCCATTTTGGTTCTATCTTTGTCACCATTGAACGGTATGGTAAAGAAGGATATTCGGAAAATTAAAACCAGCGAACTGAAAACCTGGTTGGAAGAGCAGGGAGAAAAAGTATTTCGTGCAGCACAAATTGAAGATTGGTTATGGAAAAAAGACGTTTCCCAATGGGATGAAATGGCCAATCTTTCCAAAGAACTTCGTCGGAAACTGGATGAAGCCTTTGAAATCCGAAAGCTGACCATTGCCACTTCGCAGAAAAGTGAGGACGGAACCGTCAAAGCAGCTTTCCGTTTGTTTGATTCCAATATTGTAGAAGGTGTATTGATTCCGGCTGGCGAACGAATGACGGCCTGTATCTCTTCTCAGGTTGGTTGCTCTCTTACCTGTAAATTCTGTGCCACCGGATACATGGAGCGGAAACGGAATCTGGATCCTGCCGAAATTTATGATCAGGCACGTGCCATCGCCCGCATTGCCGAAACCGAATTTGAGCATCCTCTCACCAATATTGTGATGATGGGAATGGGAGAACCTCTTCTCAATTATGCCAATGTCCTGGAAGGAATCAACCGGATTATTTCACCTGAAGGAATGGGTTGGTCGCCAAAACGCATCACACTTTCCACCGCCGGAATTGCAAAAATGATCAAAAAGCTGGCTGATGATGAAGTGAAGTTTAATCTGGCCCTGTCGCTGCATGCAGCAGATGATGAAAAGCGGAACCAGATTATGCCGATCAATGAAACCAATACTCTTACCGCATTAAAAGAAGCCCTCCGGTATTTTTACCAGAAGACGAAAAACCAGATTACATTCGAATACATTGCCTTCCACGGAATCAATGAAAGCCTGGAAGATGCGGCCAAACTGGCGAAGTTTACCCTTTCGATTGGTGCACCGATCAAAATCAACATCATTGAATACAATCCGATTGCGGAGGCCGATTTTGTAAATGCTCAGGCCGATCGGCTGGAGGCCTTCAAGGCATATCTTGAAAGTAAACGCCTGATAGTGAACATTCGCCGGAGTCGGGGAAAAGACATCGATGCCGCTTGCGGGCAACTAGCAAACAAACAAAAAACAACGGAAGCCTGATTTCAGGGAGAGCTTTTTTATTCCACCACCACCCGTTCGGTGAGGGATTTTCCTTTTCCTTTCACTGTAACAAAGTAGGCGCCTGGTTTGGTATTGGATACGTTAAACCGGAAACTACTTCCTGGGGTGCCGCTGATCTTCATTTGTTGAAGGACAGTACCGTCCTTCTGATGAAGGGTTGCCTGAAACGGACCTTTACCCACGGATTTTTCCAAACCGAAAAACACCAGTTCCCGTGCCGGATTCGGAAAAACGAGGAGAGGATTGTCTTTTTCCTTTCCAAGTTTGGGATCGATCATACCGAGAATGAGGTCCTGTAGTCCGGTTTTTGGAAAACCAAACGGAGGAAGTCGCCAGTCTTTTCCTGAAAGCGAGGCAACAAAGATGATTTTCCCCAGACTGGTAGGCAGAAGGTGCACCACGGAATTGAAGCCATCCCCTCTTTGGCGATAGAAAAACTTTTCATTTCCCTGCATATCATAACAAGCAACGAAGCCATCTTTTTCCCGTCCGCTCAGATCGCGGGTATTTCCCAGAAACGAAGAATCAGGAGAAAAGTAGCCGCCGATAAAGAGGTTGCCTTCTGCATCATGAGTGGCAGTGAGAGCAGCATCATCCGATTTCCCACCGAGCGATCGCCGCCAGATTTCCTGACCGTATTCGTTCCATAAAGAGAAAACAATGTTGAGATCGCCTCTCTGTTTTTTCTCATTTCCCACTACAAGGCATTTTCCTCCGGGAAGAATTTCAAGTTGCATCACCTGTTGGTTTTCAGGAAGATGAAATTCCCAAAGGCGGTGCCCGTTGCCATCGAGAAATGCCAGACTCCAGTTCAGGTTCGAAGGTAGCCGGAGAGGCGTGCTCAATCCATAAGCAAGAAAATAGTTGCCGTTCTGAACTTTGCTTTTCAGAAGCCATTGGTTGCCATTGACCGAAGGGAGCGATTTCATCAATTCGGCCGGAATGGAATCCGCATCTGAAATATCTCCTGTCTGGCTGATCATTATACTTTTCAGCTGAGAGGTATCCTGAGCCGGAAAAAAGGTTCGTCCGGACAGAATATCTTTGTCTGATTTAAAGAGAAGCAGACTTTTGTTCTCATCAACAGGGAAAAGTCCGAAAGATCGAACACTGGCATCTTTACCGGCCAGCTGTCTCACCCATTGGGTTTGTTGGCCCAAAACGGAAAAGCCCGGGGAAATCCCCAGGCTCAGGACAAAAACGATCCGAAAAAATATGTTTTTGAATTTCAGCAAATCAGCGTTCGATCATCAGTTTGGTGGCAAAAGAGCGGGTTCCGACCCGTATTCTGACACCGTAAAGACCGGGGGCAATATGGGCTTTTTGCAGGTTCAATTCAAAAGAACCACCCAACAATTCCACATCTTTCACAGGAAATTCCCGGCCCGCCATATCCGTAAGAACAACCCGGGCTGTTCCGTCTGTGAGGTATGGGAGCTGGAAGGTGCAGGAATGCTGAGCCGGATTCGGGTAGACCTGTACTTTCTCCGTTTCGGTAAGCAATTCTGCAGTGGCAAGAATGTTTCCGCATGCATCGGTATTGGGAGGATTCACACAAGTGGTATTCTGTAACATTGCCATGTAAGTGGCTGGTGAAAGCCATCGTACGTTGCTGTAAATCCGGTATTCACCCCTGGCCATCGAAATAGGATCGGTGGTGGCGGTAACGGTAATGCTGTCGCCGGTAAAAAACTCGTACCAGGTACCGGTTCCGGTGAAATTGGGTGTCATATTGGATGTGACGATTCCAAAATTACCCAGAATCACCACGTTCCGGCTTGAGTGGGTGAGAATCATCCTCTTAAGTCCGGTATTGCCAATGGTGAACGAGGCCGGTGCAGGCTCAGTACCGAAAACCGGTTCAAACCGTTTGAGGGCTATCAGCGATTTGGTTACATCGAGCAGACTCTTCCGTCTGGCTTCTTTCAGATAATCCCAACGGGGTGGTTTGGAAGCAGTCCGGTTGGCGCCATTGGTGCAAGGGGCTGTACAAGGATAGTTGATGGAATAGCCATAACCCAGTTCACCAAACTGCCAGATCATTTTCGGGCCTGGAATAGTAAAAAAGAAACAGGATGCCAGTTTGATCCGATTGATGATGTTGGTGGTATCTTTCAGACTGTAGCCTTGAGCTGACTGAGTGGTGTTTCCATATTGAAGACTTTTATACATCATTCTTTCTTCATCATGACTCTCCATATAGGTGACCAGATGAGGTTTTGTCCAGCCGCGTCCGCGGTAATAGCCCCAGCTTAAATCCGATGTATTGGTGTAACCCATCACCGCTTCGGTGTAGTTGTAGTTCAGGTTTCCCCAGAACATGAGTCCGTAATTGGCCAGTTCCGTTTCTTCACTGTTGGTGGCAAAATGCTCCAGAATCGAATAGGCGCATGGCGAATACGATTGCATATCATCGTAAATATTTTTCCAGATCTGGATGCGGGAGGCATCGTAGTTACCCCATGCATTGGTATTGCCTAACGTATTGGTTTGTGTAAATCCTTTCGATAAATCCCAGCGGAAACCATCGATTTTGTATTCCTGCAACCAGTGTTTCATCACCCTGTCGAGGTAATACCGTGTATCGGCACTCTGGTGATTGAAATCGTACCCAACATTGAAATCATGCCTGGCCACTTCATTGAGCCATGGATTATTTGCAGCAGGCCGGCTTTGTGCGCTGTTCCAGTACAATTGCGCCAGTGGACTTTGTCCGAAAGCGTGATTCATGGCAATGTCGAGTACCACGGAAATGCACATTCCGTGGGCTTTGTCAACAAATTCCTTGAATGCAGTAGCCGATCCGTAGTACTTGTCAAGAGCAAAATGGTGACTCGGATTGTAGCCCCAGCTTAGGTTTCCTTCAAATTCCATAATGGGCATTAACTGAATGCAGTTGACACCCAGTTTCTGAAGATAGGCCAGGGTGTCTGTGAGAACTTTGTATGTTTTGGCTGCGGTAAAATCGCGAACCAATAGTTCATAGACCACCAGATCTTTGCGATCCGGACGTTTGAAGCTGATATTCTGCCAGTTAAAGGCAGGTTCTGATGTTCTGAATACCGACACATTCCCGGTTGTTTTTCCGGTAGGGTAGGGCTTCATCCCCGGATAAATGGAACTGTTGATAAAGGCATCGTCGTCCTTATTCAGGATAATTTTCGAGTACGGATCTGCCACTTTTAAAATCCCATCGATAAAATACTGGTATGTATATTCTTTGGAAGGATCCAGGTTATCAATCTGAACCCACCAGAATTTACCATCGGGTGTGTTTTTCATCTGACTGGCGTCGGTAAGTTCCCAGTTGTTGAATTCACCGATCACATAGGCGTTGGTTTTCCCTGGAGCCCGGAGACATAAAATCACGGAAGTCGGACTGAGAACATTGATACCGTCCTCAATCCCGGTTGGTAGTGACTCAATTGTATTGGGCTGGTTAACCCGGACAGTAAACGAATCTTTGGCGGACGGAATCCCGTCGTGCAGGAGAACGACCTTCTTGGTACCACCTGTTGAGGTGGGAACGTTTCCAGAAATGGTGGTATCGTTTGTTACGGAATTTACCTCTGATCCATTGACAAAGACCCGTAGATTTCCCGCAACATTGGTAGCACCGGTATACGGAATTACCTGATTGGTATTGGCCAGAAAAAACCTGGATTCTAGACTCAGAAAGGAGAGAGCCTGCTGACCGGGCTGGTACATCGGCATGAAAATATCGCTACCATCTGACGTTTTGCCGGTGATGGTACCGGTCGCGTTCCGGAATACAAAACCGAGGCGATAGACGGTAAGGGCTGCTGAAATGTTGTAGAATTTGGTGGGCCGCATCCGGAATTCGAATTTGTTATTGCCCAGATTTTTCATTTTCCATCGGGGATCAGCGGTTCCCCAGGTCATTGGAACATTGCTCCATCCGGTAGATGATGGCCCTCCTGTGACAATACCAGTGTGGATATAAATATTGGTGGAGTCTTTCAGCCCGGCACTTCCCTTGGTGGCATCATACAAGATGACCAAAGAATCGGTGGTGGTTGGAAAACGAGGAGAAATGGTAATAATCTGTGCCTTCGACTGGTGGCCATGCACAAATAGCACGAGGACCAGGCAAAGTCCTGAAAAGAAAGATTTTAGAAACATGGTTAAAATAATTGGTAGGGTAAAAGTAGTGGTAGTCTACGATTTTACTCTATTAATATAGAAAATAAGCAGGATCAGGAAGCACAATCAAGGCCCAATTGATGAGGTGCCTGATTAAATAGAACAGGAAATCCGGGTATTTAATTGATGATGAACCAGAATAGAATGTGTTTAAATTTTTGTGTTATTCTTTTTAAACACGAATTTTTCCACACTTTTGAATCATCCTAAAAACAATTCAATACCATGTCACGTACAAACATTCGGACGAGGCTTTTTTCAAGTCTTCGAAGCCGGGAAAAGCTAGGAATCACGCAGAAGGAGTATGCTATGTTCAGCCATGTTTCGCAATCCCTGCTCAATATGATTGAAATGGGAAAACGGTCCTGGCCTTTCGGAAAAAATGGTGGCAGGTTGGAGTTAGAGATCGCATTGGAGGCCACGAACCAAAATCCTATACCCGTTTCAGAATTAATCCAGATGGAAGAATGGGAAAAGAATGAAATCCGAAAGGCTGTATCAATAATAGGGGCCCGACTCAATACTTTACAGATCGAACTGGAAGATATGGAATTCAACAGCCAGCAGGCTATCCGGCTCTTCCAGGTAACGACCATTCTTGAAAAAACTTTTCCGGCAGACAGCACAGAGGAGCGGTGCATTCTTCTCTGGAAAAGAAGGTCCAGAGAAAAATACCAGAAAAACAGCCAACTCCAGCAACGGCTCCTTCAGCTAGACATCGAGGCAATGCAGAAAAAGAAAGCGTTTCTGGAAGAGTGTTTGCCTGAAAACTCAGAGCAAAATATTCTGGGTGTTGAACCGTAAGGTATTTTCTCCTACTATGAATGCATACAAGGAAGCTCGCTTAAACCGGATTTCCTTTTAACCGATCAAACAGGGATCGGATCTGGATAATAACAATCCGACATGCTTAAAACCGGGGTCGATAGTGTTTTAAGCAAAGCCGACCAAGCTTATTTCATCAAATAATCAAAATCTAAGCTCTGTTGAAAAATCCAACGAGCTTATTTTTAGTTTGATCTGTACTCTGATTGTGCCAGAAACGGATAAATAATTGATGGACAATCCTTCCTCAAATCAACTCATGCCCCTCCTTCACTTTGTTGTGCTCCATCGTACGCACATCGTCCTTTTTACCAGCGGCCACAGCTTCCAGTTGTTGAGCCAGCCGCTCGACACGGTCTTCCAGACTTTCGGAACTGAGCTTTTCCCGCAACCGGTCCACCAGAATCGGAAACGAGAGAGGCGTTGGCTTCGGAGGGCGCTTCAGCACAATTTTCTGGTTGTTGATCCGGTTGAGGGTTTCCACCAGGCGTGAATTCTCACTCGTAAAATCCAGCACTTCCCGGTGCGCCTGGTCGAGCAGCAGATTGTCGGGCTCATACTGAACCAGCACATCGTAAATCAATCCGGCTGATGCCTGTAAATGCTTGCCCGCCTGCACCTTCCCCGGGTATCCGGTAAAAACCAGCCCCGCAATTGTCGCAATATCCCGGAATTTCCGGCGGGCCATTTCTGCTTCGTTGATCGACTGTTTCAGATCCTCCTCCAGCCCACGGACGGAAAACAAATCCATCCCCAACAGCTCCTCCACATCCAGTTCACGATCCGTCAGAAGTTCAAAGCCATAGTCGTTCATCCCGATTGAAAAACTGATGGGCTGTGTAGCCGCAATCCGGAATGCCACCAGCGAAGCCAGGATTTCATGGATGTACCGTCCTTCAAACGGATAGAAACAGAGATGAAAGCCGTCCCGCGTTTTAAAGTATTCGACCAGAAACTGGTTTTCCAATGGAACCACCGACCATAATTTCTGAATCTCCACCAACGGCGCCAGTTCAGTTAACTCCCGATCCAGGTTTTCACCCAGAGCCAGCTGATTCACTTTCATCCGCAACAATTCGGCAAACGTGGACGACAGCGGCATCCTTCCTCCGCCCCAACTCGGGATGGAGCCTTTTCCGTGAGTCGCCTTTTTCACCAGCACCTCTCCCGCTGTAATTTTAATGATTTCCAGCGGACGGCCTCCAAACCAAAACACATTGCCCGGATTCAT
This sequence comes from Catalimonadaceae bacterium, assembly GCA_036759185.1. Classification (GTDB taxonomy): domain Bacteria; phylum Bacteroidota; class Bacteroidia; order Cytophagales; family Flexibacteraceae; genus CAMDMI01. The sequence continues at coordinate 19,502 of DAIOVD010000023.1, forward strand.
TTTGGAGAAAAAATCTTCCTCCACCGTGCCGATGTAGCCTCCGCCCATAAACCGGATTTTCAACGAAACCGAACTCACAATCGTGCCGATCGACAGACGGTGTCGCAACGCAATCCGTTTATCTGGAACGCGGTACCGTCCGTCTTCGGCCATCACCAGTTTCGAAAACTCGTCATAGGCCGCAAAGCTTTGTCCGCCACGGGTTACGAACAAAAGGCACCAGTCCCATTCATCGTCGGTGAGATTCCGGTAGCAATAGGTCGAGCGGATTTCCTCCAGTGTTCTGGCCGGATCCATGCCATCGCCCACGGCCAGGGTAACCATCCATTGAACCAGCACATCAAGCGGTTTCTGAAAGGGATTTTTTCCTTCAATAATATCGTGCGCCACCGCATAATGAACAGCCGATGCATCGACCAGTTCCAGCGAATGCGTCGGCACAAAATAGACCTTGCTTTCACGACCCGGACTGTGCCCCGAACGGCCGGCACGCTGCATGATGCGGGACACATCTTTCGGACTTCCGATCTGAATAATGGTTTCAACCGGCGCAAAATCAACGCCCAGATCCAGACTGGAAGTGCACACCACCGCTTTCAGTTTGTTGTCTTTGAGTGAATCTTCCACCCACCGCCGGATTTCCAGATCGAGCGAAGAATGGTGAATCGCAATCTGCCCCGCCAGATCTTCGCCGTACAGCAACAAATTCTGGTACCAGACTTCTGTTTGCGCCCGGGTATTGGTAAAAATCAGCGTCGAATTACTGGCGTACACCACCTCCAGAATTTCAGGAAGCATGGGCAGTCCCATTCGTCCGCCCCATGGAAAACGCTCAATGCTGGCCGGAAAGAGCGTTTTGATGCTCAACTGTTTTTTGATCTCCGACCGCACAATGCAGGTTTGGTTTCCGTCTGGCTGATAGCGGTTTCCCAGAAGCACATGGCAGGCCAGCGAAAGATTCGGGATGGTAGCCGAAATGCCCCAGATCACCGGTTCGGGCTTCCCTTTTTCCACCACCAGCGACCGGATCCGGGACAGAGCCAGTTCGGTTTGCACACCCCGCTTGGAGCCGATCAGGTCGTGCCACTCGTCCACCACCACCACTTCCACACCCGCAAACCATTGTGCATTGTCCTTTTGCGCCATCAGAATGTGGATGCTTTCGGGCGTAATGATGAGGCAGTCGGGCTTCTTTTTCTTCTGCCGGTTTTTGTCGCCGGAGCTGCTGTCGCCGTTGCGGAGTTCGACGGTCCAGCCTGTGTTGAGGCCATCTGCTGCCGTTTGCAATGCTTTTTGGGTGTCTTTGGACAAGGACCGTAAAGGCGTAATCCAAAGGACTTTCACACCTCCCGCCGGTTGTTTGCTTTCGATCGAGGGCCAGAGTTTCGCCAGAGCGCCAAGCCAGAGTGCGTAGGTTTTGCCACTTCCCGTCGGGGCGTTGAGGATGCCCGATTTCCCGTCTGCCATCGCCTGCCAGACCTCTTCCTGAAACGGAAAAGGCGTCATTTTTCGCTCACGAAGCCAGTGGCGGATGGCGGCAGGAAACACAGATGTTGAAATCAATTCCGGAAAAGCAGAAGCATCCAAAGAACGACAAGGCCGGGGAAGGAAACAAATGATGAATAAAATCACCTCCCATGTCTTGGGTTAGTTTCAATCACAAACATTTAGCTCCCCCTTTGGGGGTCGGGAGCCTGGGCCTTTCCCTCCGATGTCGGGCCGGGCTCTCCGCTGCAATTCCTCGGTCCCGGAAGTCAACGACTTCAATACCTTTTTAACCATTCTTTTGCCGGGACCTGCGGGATTTCCGCTTCGATCCCTAAGGCAATTGCCCACTCTTATCCAACAATTGCTCTTGAATTTGTATCATTTTACTTCTTCCATTGTATCATTGCCGAACACCAGGCAGACGGTATCGTTCTTCCCTTCCCATGAAAATGAGACGTTTACATTCCGGCATCTTTTTTTGATATCCGATCATGCCAGCCAATGGCCCAACCATTTTCAGCACCGCGTATGTTCTTCACTTTCTTTAAAACTGCCTTCCGTAATCTGCTCCGCAACCGGCGCCATGCCATGCTCAACATTGCCGGACTCGGACTCGCACTGGCTGCCTGCCTCATCGTTTTTCTGGTGCTGGAGTTTGAATACAGTCATAACCGTCATTTGAAGAACTACGACCGACTTTCTCAGGTTGTCACCCGCGACAAAGATTCCGAAGGCGAACACTTCACCGGAGGCGTTCCGTTTCCCATGATTCAGCACCTGCGGCTTGACTTTCCGGAACAGAAATTCGGACAGTTCATGCAGAATTACGGCACCCAGGTCACCGTCCGTAACCCACGCCGCCTGATGCCGGAGGGCAACAAGTTCATCGAATCCACCGGCGTTTTTTATGCCGATCCGGAACTGGCGGAGCTTTTTGAAATCAAGTTTCTTCTGGGTTCCGCAGCCGATCTCAAAGGCGTGCAAGCGGTGGCACTCAGCCGAAAAACAGCCGAACGCTATTTTGGCGACTGGAAAGACGCGGCCGGAAACTTCATCAATTTCGACAATGCCAAAACGGACCTCAAGGTGATGGCCATTTTTGAAGATCTACCCGACAACTGCGATTTCCCATTCCAGATTCTGGCCTCCTACACCGGATTTGAAGCCAACAGCAACGGCTGGCCTCTTACCGACTGGGGCTCGAATACGAGCAATCACCAGGTGTTTACACTTTTGCCACCAACAGCTGACGTTTCCAAAATCAACACACAACTGGCAGGCTTCGAACGCAAACACAACACCGACAACAAAAACACAACCCGCGTACATTTCCTTCATCCGATGGCACAGGTGCATTTTGATCCGCGTTTTCCCACGACTGGCGATCACCAGATTACACCCTCGGCTTTGTACACACTGGCCTCCATCGGGCTGCTGATTTTGCTGATGGCCTGCATCAACTACGTCAACCTTTCCACTGCTCTGGCCGTCACAAGAAGCAAAGAAGTTGGGGTGCGGAAAGTGTTGGGTGGAACCCGTTCACAGGTTCGGCTTCAGGTTTTTGCGGAAACGCTGTTGCTGGTTGGTCTGGCTATGAGCCTGGGAATGGTGATCGCCTGGCTGGCTCTTCCGTATGTAAAAACGGTGATGGTGGTGCAAAGTCCGCTTCACCTTTTTACGCCGCTTTCCCTACTGTACATCCTCTTGATTACGCTCTTCACGACAGCACTGGCCGGATTGTACCCGGCCTTTGTGATGGGAAGTTTCCGTCCGGTGGAAGCGATTAAGAATAAAATATCGACAGGAAAAGTGGGCAGCATTTCGTTGCGACGGGTGCTTGTGGTGGTGCAGTTTTCGTTTTCCCAGATTTTCATCATCGCCACCATCATCGCTGTTAGCCAGATGGAATTTATCCGGAATGCCGATCTTGGATTTCAAAAAGATGCCGTCCTTTTGCTGCATGGAAGTGCGGAAAACAAGAATCTGGCGGCCTTTAAAAACGAACTGTTGACCCGAACCGATGTAAAAAGTGTGGCCCTTTGTTTCGATGCCCCGAGCAGCGATAATTCCTGGCAAACCAATTTTGCGTTCGACAACACCGAGGACCGCGACTTCAGCGTAGCGACTAAATTCGGGGATGAAGACTACCTCAAAACCTTCGGGATGAAACTCGTGGCCGGCCGTATGTATGCCAAAACGGATACCGTCCGTGAATTTTTGGTTAACGAAACCTTCCTGAAAAAAGTGGGGGTGAAAGATCCTCAACAGGCCATCGGAAAAATGGTGCGTCTAGGTGGACAGCCGTTCCGTCCTATTTGCGGAGTGGTGGCCGATTTTGTTCCGCAGTCCCTCAAGTCCGAGATTGCTCCGGTTGTCTTGTTTACGAACAAAAAGTATTCTGGGATGACGGCAGTAAAATTATCGGGCAGCAACCTGGGCCGCAGCAAAGACGAAATCCGGAAAATCTGGGACAAGTACTTCCCGGACAATGTGTTTCATGAAGAGTTTCTGGATGAAAGCATTGAGAGCTTTTACGCCAATGAAAAACGAATCAGCACCATGTACAAGGTGTACGCCGTTCTGGCCATTTTCATTTCCTGTCTGGGTTTGTATGGATTGATTTCCTATATGGTGGTGCAGAAAACGAAAGAAGTCGGCATCCGCAAAATTCTTGGCGCCAGCGTACAGAGTCTGGTGTATCTGTTTTCAAAAGAATTCACCTTTCTCATTCTCATTGCCTTCCTGCTGGCCGGACCCACCGCCTGGTATTTTATGAACATCTGGCTCGAAGAATTTGCCTATCGTGTCGAAATCGGTCCCGGTGTTTTTCTGATCGCCATCCTTGTGTCCGGACTCATCGCCGGCATCACCGTGGGTTACAAATCTCTGCAGGCCGCCCGTGCCAATCCGATTAAGTCTTTGAGGACAGAGTAGTAAAATGTTTTAGCCTCTCAGATTCCGGAACGCAGAACCAGCATCCGGAAAGCGGAATTCAAAGCCTGAATTGAGAAGTCGCTCCGGCAAGACCCAGCGACTTTTCAGGACCAGTTCCGGTTCCGTCCGGATGATGAACGCTCCCAGGTCCAATAACCACGCTGGGGCAGGAAGTCCAAGTCCTGAATTCAGACTTATTCGTAATTCTTTCATAAAATCCTGATTCGTCATGGGTTCCGGAGCCGTGAGATTGAAAATGCCTTCCAGTCGGGTGTGGGATAAAATCCAGTCCACCGCTCCGGTTACATCATCCTCATGAATCCAGCTCACCCATTGTTTTCCGTTTCCCTGAAAACCACCCAGTCCGAATGTGGCCATTTTAACAAGCCTGGGATACACACCATCACCTTTGCTCAGCACCAGGCTTGTTCGTAAAATCACCTTTTTCATGTGGCTGAATTCCCGGGTTTCGTTCCATAATGTAGATTCCCATTTCCGGCAGACTTCGACAGAAAATCCGCTTCCTTCTTCGCCATTGGCTTCCGTCTGCGGACGATCTTCCGCATGGCGGTAAATGGTGGAAGAGGCAAGTTGGATCCAGGCGGCCGGTTCTTCGCCAAGCTCAGAAAAAGCTCCGGCTAGTGCTTCGATGGATCCGGTCCGTGAATCGAAAATTTCCCGGCGGTTTTCTTTTGTGTATCGGCAGTTGACGTTTTTTCCTGCCAGATTCACCACCACATTTGTATTGCGGAGTGCTTCTTTCCAGTCGCCAACCGTTCTGCCATCCCAATTCAGAAACTGAATATTGTCCACTTTTCGACTTTCGCCACGAGTCAGTACGATGACTTCTTCTGCCAGATGAATGAAATGTTTTTGCAAAGCAGTCCCGATCTGGCCGGTTCCGCCTGCCAGTACGATCTTGGAATATGTTTTCATAGTATTAAAAAATAAGGGCCAGTATAAAAAACCGGTAGGCAACCCAGGTAAAGGACGGAATCCAGTTGAGTCCAATCCGCGTCATTCGACGGGCATGTTCAAGAAACATCAACGCCACAACCAATCCGAAGAAACCGCCAAATACCAAAGGACTTTCAATTCCAAACCAATTTATAGCTGACATTCCGATAAGGAGCGCAAGGCTTCCGGCAAAGGAAACCGTCATCATATTCCCCAGGTAATCAAACAATTTATCCCGGGCGATGAAGAAAAGGACGGTGCCCTGAAACAGAATCTGACCACCGCAGATCATAAATTCCCTGTAGAAATGGGTTTCCGGCAGAATGGGCCGGAGATGAAATGCATATCGGGTCAGAATCGCAGAGGTAACAAGCCAGGTGAATGTGAGCCAGGCAAACCTGTAGCCGAGGTGAAAATCTGGCTTACAGATATCGCGTTCCGGATTCCCCGGCATCATCACTTTCCGGTTGTAGGATATGAAAGAGTAGACTTTCTTCATCAGAAACCGAAACAATGGAAATGAAAACAGCGGCCGGAAAACCGGAAAGGAATGCTGGATGATGGTAAACAGGCTGTCGATTCCGTAATGCACCGTCCCGGTTTGGGTATTTACCAGAGCGATTTCGTTGCGGGATCGGGGAATATCCAACAGGTTGGCTGTTTCATTTGTGAGGGATTGATACGGCATTCTTCCATTCGCGTCCAGCATTCCGGATTGCACAAACCCGGCACTGTAGGCCTGGCAGAGCGGACATTCGCCGTCGATGATTAAGGTATGGTGTCTGAGGGTTTTCATATAAAATGAAATTGATTACTTCAGCAATTTGAAGAGAGAACTGAACAGCCAGTTTTCTTCAGCTTTGATAAGCAGGTCAACAGTTGAATCGAATTTCCCTACCAGACCTTCCAGCTGGGTAACGACCTTTGTGAATTCCTGAACCTCGGCTTTTTTGTCGCCTTCTTCCACGGATTTTAATTGGCTCAGAACCTTGAGCACCGGTTCAATTTCCCTGCGCTTCCGCTCTTTTGCGATCCTTCGGGCCACTTCCCACAAGTCTTTCTCGGCGCTGAAATATTCTTTGCGATCACCCGGAACCAGTTCTTTGTGAACCAGCGTCCAGTTCATCAGGTCCCGAAGATTCATATTGGCGTTTCCTCGTGAGATGCTCAGTTCTGTCATGATTTCTTCGGCACTGAGTGCTTTCGGAGAAATGAGGAGAAGAGCATGGACCTGCGCCATCGTGCGGTTGATGCCCCATTCGGTTCCCAGTTTTCCCCAGGTCTGCAAAAACTGGTTGCGTGCGTCTTCGTATTTCATGCGACAAACGTATTGAAACTTTCCGAACTTTCAATATTTTCTGAAAGTTTAATTTAAACAATTCTTCATTCCTGAAATATTCGTGTATCACTTCGCACCAGAACTGTCTCATTTCCGGACACTGATTTTAAGCGGACGGAATCCAATCTTCTTATTGTCAGCTGCTTAGTTTTTGGATTCCATTTTTGCACATTCCTTTGGCATGATCTGGAATTATCTTACCATCGCAATACGCAACCTGTCGAGAAACAAGTTGTTCACCGGCATCAATGTTGTCGGATTAAGTCTTGGGCTTTCCTGCGTGATGCTGATTCTCTTGTATTCAAAGGATGAAGTGAGTTTTGATCGGTTTCATGCCAATGCTCCTTCCATTTACCGGGTTGTTACCGAACGGTTTGAGGACGGACGCAAAGAAGGTTGGAAAGGAGGCAATACCGGAATGGTTCAGGGACCGGGTTTTAAAACGGAAATCCCGGAAGTGGAGTCCTATGTCAGGGTACAGGGTGAACAAACTACGGTGCGGGTTGGAAATCAGGTTTTTCAGCAAAAAGGCCATTATGTTGACGATAACTTCTTCACTGTCTTCACCTTCCCACTTCTGGAAGGTGATCCCAAAACAGTTCTCAAAGACATCCATTCCGTGGTGCTAACCGAAAAGACAGCGAAAATGCTGTTGGGAAAAGTTGATGTTGTAGGTAAAATAATTGAGCTCCCACTTGGAGAAAAACGTGCTTTTATTCCGTTCACAGTTACCGGCATTTTACCGGAATCTCCCCAGAATTCGTCTTTTCAACTCAGCATGGTGTTGCCGATGAAACTCAATGAGCGGGATGGTGGAGATCAGAACTGGATCAATTTCTATCTCAACACATTTCTGGTCATAAAGCCGGGCAGCAATTTGCCACAACTAGAGAAAAAGATGCAGCAGGTCTACCAGGTTCTGGCAAAAAAAGACCTGATTGAAATAAAGGAGAAGTACAATATGGATGATAGATTCGTTTACGGTCTTCAGGCATTTACGGACATTCATCTTGACACAGAACAGATTGCAGACAATGGCATGGACAATGCCAGCAACCCGCTTTACTCCCGGATTTTGGGAGGAATTGCCTTATTTATATTGCTGATAGCCTGCATCAATTTCATCAATCTGTCTGTAGCCCGTTCCTTAAAAAGGGCCAAAGAGGTTGGGGTTCGAAAAGTGATTGGAGGAGAACGAAGTCAGCTGTTTTACCAGTTCATGGTTGAGTCTACCTTTCTCTGTTTCATTGCATTTGTTCTGGCTATTTTCATAACTGAGTTTTCTCTTCCTGTTTTCAACAAGCTGTCGAACAAGTCATTAGCGCTTAGCTATTTGTTTGATGTAAAACTGATCTTCTTCTATCTCGGGCTGTTTGTTCTCACTTCTTTTCTGGCTGGTGCCTACCCTTCATTGGTCTTGTCTGGTTTTAATCCGGTCAAAACGTTGTACAACCGAACCCGGTTCTCAGGCAAAAATTATCTGGCCAAAAGTCTGGTTGTTCTTCAATTTACCCTAACAACCTTTCTGATTATCGCCACGATTACCATTTACCGTCAATTCGATTTTCTGACAAGCCGTGATCTGGGCTACAACGACGAACGGATTTTGGTCACCAATGCGCCCCGAATGAATGCCGGTAAACTCATTCAGGTAAAAAATGAATTGCTCCAGCAGCCAGGTGTTGAAAAGGTAACCGGAACAAAAAGAGGCTCATGGACCACCGTAGCCAAGGTAAACGGAAAAGAAATGGATTTTGCACTGGAGGTAATTGACCCTGATTTCCTGTCTCTGTATCAGATTCCAATGGCGAAGGGACGAAATTTGTCATACCAGTTTCCGACCGATTCGACTGATAATATTCTCGTCAATGAAACATTTGCCCGCCAGGCCGGATGGACAAATCTGGAAGGGAAATTTGTTGATTTCTTTTACGACAGCATCAAATTCAATGTGGTGGGAATTGTGAAGGACCACCACTACGAGAGTTTGCTTTCAAATATCCGGCCTCAGCTCTTTTCGATGAGTCCCAATTACAGTTACGGAAGTCTGAAGATCAAAATCAAGCCGGAAAATATACCGGCAACCCTTGCCCGAATTGAGAAAATATACAAAGAACAGTTTCCATATGAGCCATACATTTACTCATTTCTGGATGAAGAAAACCGGGCTCAGTACGAATCAGAAGCCCGTTGGAAAGACATCATCGGGTACGCCGCTTTGCTCACAATTTTCGTTTCCTGCATGGGATTATTCGGTCTGGCGACACTGTCCGCCGAAAAGCGGATCAAAGAAATCGGGATCCGGAAAGTTCTGGGCGCTTCGGTTTCGGGTATCGTGGCGACTTTGTCAACTGGTTTTCTCAAACTGATTTTACTGGCGACAGTGCTGGCTTTTCCGGCAGCCTGGTTTTCGCTAGATCACTGGCTTCAGGATTATCCGTTCCGGATTCACCTCGATGCCTGGATGTTTGTTCTGGCCGGCTTGCTGGTGGTGATTTTAGGATTGACCACAGTCGGGTTTCAGGCCGTCAAATCTGCCCTCGCCAATCCGGTCAAAAGCCTGAGAACGGAATGATGAGTGATGAATTATAAATTAGGAATGAAGAATTAGGAATTGAGAGTTAAGAATGAAGAGTTAAAAGTTGTCTGAAACCTGAATACTCTATACTGAATCCTGTCCTAAAACCTGATTACTGAATACTTTGTCCTGAATACTTGTTACTAATTACCAGCTACTTACAACTGATTACTAATATCAAAACCTGACTACTGATTACTTACTACTGAATACTTGTTACTAACTACTACCTCTCATGTATTTCAAAATAGCGTTTCGGAATCTGTTTAAGAATAAGATCTACTCCGCCATCAACCTTCTGGGTCTGGCAATTGGAATGGCGGTGGCCATCATCATTGGCATCTGGGTGCTGGACGAGTTTCAGTTCAACCAGAACCACACCAAAATGGACAGGATAGCACAGGTGAAAACCACGCAAACGTTTAATGGACACACAGGTACAAACGATGCCGTGGGTTTACCTCTCGCAGTAGCATTGAGAAATGATTTCGCCTCTGATTTCAAGCATGTCTGCCTCGCTTCCTGGGAGTTTTCACACATTATGGCATCTGGCGCAAAGAAAATCAGGAAGCAGGGAATGTGGGCCCAGCCTCCATTTGCTGATATGCTCACGCTCCGGTTTCTGGAAGGAAATTCGGCCAGCCTGAAAAACCGGGATGAAATCATCATTTCCAGGGACTTGTCGGAATCCATGTTTGGTACAGTACACTCATTAGGAAAAGTTGTAAGGATGGACAATAAGTGGGATTTTAAAGTGGGTGGCGTATTTGAAGACATTCCATTTAATTCTTCTTTTCATAGATGTGACTACTTCCTGAACTGGGACAAATATGTTTCCACCGAAAAGTGGATTCAAGATGCCGGTACGCAATGGAGCAACCACTCTTTTCAGCTGTTTGTGGAAATGGCACCAGGGGCCGATATGGCGAAGGTGACGTCCAAAATCAAGTTCGTACCCAAAAAACACATTGAAGAAGGCAACGAAGAAATTGTTCTTCAGGGCATGAGTCGCTGGCACCTGTACAGCAATTTCACCAACGGAAAAGAAGACGGTGGCCGCATCAATTCAGTGGTGCTTTTTTCGGTGATTGGTACGTTTGTGCTCTTTCTTGCCTGCATCAATTTCATGAACCTGAGCACCGCCCGCAGCGAAAAACGGGCGAAAGAAGTCGGCATCCGGAAATCGATCGGCTCAGTTCGGAGCCAATTGATCCAGCAGTTTCTGGCCGAATCACTTTTGGTCACTTCGATTGCGATGGTGATGTCCCTCATTTTTGTTCAATTCTCTCTTCCCTGGTTCAATGAGATTGCTGGAAAACAGTCGGTACTGCCCTGGAATGAACCACTTTTTTACATTGCCACCCTCGGCTTTACATTGTTCACCGGTCTGGTTGCCGGAAGCTATCCGGCCTTTTATCTCTCCGGCTTCGACCCGATTGCAGTGTTGAAAGGTACCTTCCGTGCCGGGCGATTGGCCTCTCTTCCCCGTAAAATTCTGGTGGTGATGCAGTTTACGGTGTCGGTTACGCTCATTATCGGGACCATCATTGTGTTCCGTCAGATTCAGCACGCCAAAAGCCGGGAAGTTGGCTACACCCGCGAAGGCCTCATTTATACCCGGATGAACACACCGGAAATTTACGGCCATTACGATGCCCTCCGTGCCGATCTTATTCAAAGCGGCGGTGTGGAAGATATGGCTGAATCGCTGAGTCCGACCACCGAAATATGGTCGAATCAAATTGGTTTCAGCTGGAAAGGAAAGGACAGTAAGTCCGACCCATTGTTTTGCATTGAAGCGGTAACGCATGATTTCGGACCAACCGTGGGCTGGAAAATCAAGGAAGGACGGGACTTTTCCCGCAGCTTTCCGTCGGATACAGGCATGCTCATTCTCAATGAAGCCGCCGTAAAACTGACGGGTTTCAAAAATCCCGTTGGCGAAATCATCCACTGGAACGACAAGGACCGGAAGGTGGTGGGTGTGGTGAACGATATGATTATGCAGTCGCCCTACATTCCGGTGCAGCCCACGATTTATTTCCTCGAATATGGTTGGTCGAATGTGATTACGATGCGCCTAAAATCGAACCTCACCGCCAAAGAAGCCATCACCCGCATTGAGCCAGTTTTCAAAAAGCACAATCCTTCGAGTCCGTTTGAGTATGAATTCATCGATGAAGAATACGCGGAGAAGTTCGCCGACGAAGAAAAGATCGGGAACCTGGCCACGATTTTTGCCGTGCTGGCTATTTTCATTTCCTGTTTGGGATTGTTTGGACTTGCTTCCTTCGTTGCCGAGCAGCGGACCAAAGAAATTGGTGTCCGCAAAGTGCTGGGCGCCACTGTCTTCGGATTATGGAAAATGTTGTCGAAAGACTTTGTCGTGCTGGTGGGGATTTCCTGCGTGATTGCCATTCCGATTTCCTGGTATGGACTCAATGCCTGGCTTCAGGATTTTGAGTACCGCACCGAAATCCAGATCTGGATTTTTATGGTGGCCGTTGTTGGAGCCTTGCTGGTAACTTTACTGACGGTCAGTTTTCAGGCCATCAAAGCGGCTCTCACCAATCCGGTGAAAAGTCTGAGGACAGAATGAGAAGGATAAAGTTAACAGTGAAAACTCAAAAGTCAAAGCCTTGAGTTAATAGAAAAACATCGCATGAACAATTCATCACGGGTGGAAGTTTCCGGTTCGTGATCAAAAGAAAGCAATCGTATGTACACATTATTTCTTCGCATCGCGTTCCGGAATTTACGGAAGAACCGGGTTTTCAGTGCCATCAACATTGGTGGGCTTGCCTTGGGAATTACCGCCTACATTTTCATCCTGGAATACGTGGGTTTCGAGAAAAGTGTGAATCAGTTTCATGCAGATCTTCCACAAACTTACCGGCTCATCAACCTGAATACCAAAGGAGAAACCTGGCCTCAGATCGAACCGGGCTGGGGTCCGAAAATGAAAGAGCTTTTTCCGGAAGTGGAGAGTTTCTGTCGTTTCGAAGAAGGCGTTTCTCAGGGAATCGTATCGCGGACCGACACAAAATCTGAGCCGTTCCGGGAAATGCAGATTGGGTATGTGGAAGGCAATTTCTTTGATTTTTTCACCTTTCCGCTCATCAAAGGAAACCCGGTTTCGCTTCAAAAACCCAACACCGTGTTTCTTTCCAAAGAAGCATCGGAGCGATATTTTGGGAAAGAAAACCCAGTTGGTAAGTCCCTCACTTTGTTCAACCAGTTTGGCAAAACCACTTATACGGTCGAAGGTCTGTTCACCATTCCGGTAAACTCCGGGATTCAGTACAGCATGGTTTTCTCGCTTGAAACGCTCCGGAATCCGGCCAATCTCAACGGGAACGGCTGGGCGCAGCTGGACAATCTGAGTTCCCAGTATGTGTACACCTATTTCAAACTAAAAAAGGGCTCGCAAGTCCCGGTACTGGAAAATCGTTTCAACGAAATCAGGAAAAAACTGAGTACCAATCCAGACGGCGTGCAGTTCCGGCTGCAACCAATGGCGAACATCCATCTGGCCTCTTCGCTGGCCGATACGTACCAGACAACAGGCAACCTGAAGTACATCTACATTTTAAGTCTGATCGCCATCCTCATTCTGGCCATTGCCTGGTTCAACTATGTGAATTTATCCACGGCCACTATTTTTAAACGGGCCAACGAGGTGGGGGTCCGCAAAGTCATCGGGGCCTCTCAGGGATCATTGCTGATTCAGTTTTTTATGGAAGCCCTGGTGTCCAATGTGCTTGGATTCTCGGTCGCTTTGTTGTTAGTGGCCAGTCTTCAGCCATCATTCAATGGTCTCATTGGCAAACCTCTTTCGCTTCAACTGTTAGTAACCAGTCCGGTTTGCTGGGTTGGATTTGTCCTGCTGATGGTCGGTTCTCTTTTGTCGGGAACTCTGGCGGCGATCCGGTTGTCGGGTTTCAATCCGGTGGAAACGCTGAAAGGAAAAATCAACAAAACACGTTC
>DAIOVD010000024.1:0-7240 GCA_036759185.1 Catalimonadaceae bacterium
GCAATTACTTTTCGGGAAAGAAAACAGGCAACTATTTTAAGATCAAACCGAATGGGGAACTGGATTCGGATTATGAGTCGCCGCCATTCACTCTTCAATGTGACCTTTGTTCATGCACCGATAATGAAAGTTCTGTCGTGACAAGAAATGGATCTGTGTATATTTCAAGCAGGACTGGAATTAAGATCAATGGTACAGTCGTTGCAAAATCTCTGATTAAACTAGATTCTTTGGGCCATATCGATACTAGCCTGATACAAAATGAAGGATTTGGATCAGGTTTCGATAAGCTATTGCATCTTCCAACTTATGGGATTTTGAGGCTGGGAAATCATCGGGTTGCTTATTTAACCGAGAATTTTCAACAGGATTCCTCTCAAGGCTTCGTCCAGTTTCAAACTGATGAATGGTTACAACCCTCCGCCATTTCCAATCAGTTCACTACCATTTTCACGTTAGATTCGTCCGAAAAGAGGTTTCTCATCCCTTTTGATCACAATACTCATTCATTTGGCGAAAGGATTCTTAAAAAACGAAGCAAAGGCATAATTCCGATTATCGTTGGTATCGATCCAGAAAATCGCCTATATGAATTTTACTATCAACACGACACCGTGTCCGGGCAGATTTTTCACCGGATTGTTCGACGCAAATCCAATGATCAACTTGATTCCTTATATCAAATCCTGATTCAAAAACCATTGATACCAAATTTCAGAATTGATGATGAAGGATACCTTTTGATGGCGTTACAGGAAACAAGATTCGTTCGGTTTGAAAAATCAAATGGTGCAATTCTGGATACAATTCTTACAAAACCAAATGAGATTTTAACTTTTGACAACCACAAAATCATTTTAGGCAAAACCAAAGGCAATCGTTGGGCATTTGAAAAACAAACTTTATCAGGACAGGTCATTCTTCACAAGGAATCCCAATTTGGGCCAAACGGCAGTATTCAAAAAGTTCTTACTGACCTGGAAGGTCGGGCACTGATTGCAGGAGATTTTACAGAAGTGGATGGTTGGACCTCTCCCAGGCTGGCTAGAATTGGTTCCAACGGCCTGGTTGATACCACGTTTCACTGTAGCACCTTACTTACATCTGATTCAGGAAAAGTAACTTATTTAGAATACCTACCTCACCAAAACCAGATTCTATTGGTTGGTTCTAAGCCATTTGGGATGAACAACCGGTTTCTTTATCGACTTGATCTGGATGGAACTGTGGACACCAGTTTTGCAAAATCCAATCTTTCGGGTTATATCTTTTCAGTACAAAAAATCTTTGGTGCCCATATTATTGGAACAGGTTCTATTTTACTAACCATTCGGTTTAATGATCCCGCTGATACTTCGAATTCCTGGTTGATTAAATTGAAACCAAACGGAGAGCTAGATCCGCAATTTCAAATTCGATCATTCAACCCGTGGTTTCAAGGGTCATTGGGATTGGGTTTAAAGCCTTATGTGAGCAAGATTTCTACGATCCAGCCGAATATATTGAAATTGAGCATTGAATCGGAAGCGTACAGTGGAATTTATCCCTGTTCCATTAGAAAGCCGTCTCACGTAACTTCAGCCCACAATTACACTTTGTTTGACACATTAGGAAATGGGTTTCCGTTAGTACCAATCATGCAAGCGGAGTTTGGCAAAATGTGGGATGTCCCGGATTTATCCGGGAACAATTCATCATTATTTTTAAGTCTGTATCCACAGCCATTTTCAAGTCAGTGGTTTCGGGTAGGAAACGATCTGCTCTTAGATTCAACTTTCAAAATGCTCCCTACCTTAGAAAGCCGAAATTACCTTCCAACTGCAAGGTTGAAAGATCAGAGCTACCTGTTCGAAGGTTATGAAGTGTATCCCAACATCGAATTTTTGGGTGAAGACCAGATGGGAACGTTCTATTTTTTTGAACACCAATCTAGGTTGAAAAAAATTAAGCCAGATGGCTCTGTAGATAGTTCTTTTAACCGGCACCTTTATTATGGAGGAATCAATTCAGTTGCCGAACCGGACTCTTCACACCTCTACATTGCCGGAGGATTTCAGGTCCGCAATTACGAGGTCGTTCCGCCTTTGGTCCGCATTCACAATGCCCGAAGCACTGTAACCGCCAACATCCAAAAGCGATCAGAACAGAACACCGTCCGTATTTACCCAAACCCAATCCGGGAAACGCTGTTTCTGTCGGGATGGAAACCCGGGACCGAACTGATGGTGACCAATGTGCAGGGCAAGGTGATGTTTCATGAAACCGTCACCGAATCCATACGGACGGAATCGCTCCGACTTTTACCCGGCTTCTATTTCTGGAAAGCCACCCGCAATGGCAGCACTCAGGGATTCGGAAAACTGGTGAAGGAGTAGCACCAATCGGCTTCACATCTTTCAAAATCAACGGACACTCCTCGATTCTTTCCTTGCAGGTTGAGGTTCAAAGTTCTAGATTTGCCCACGTGTAAAATGAGGGCATCCAATTTCTATAAAATTGATTTACAGGAGTTTGCATGCTGATATATCCATTGCCGCTTTGAAAGACATCAACAAATACTTTGTTATTGATTTTGACAGCACTTTTACCCAGGTAGAAGCACTCGATGAACTGGTTAAAATTTCCCTCACCGGAAAGGACCACGCACAACAGGTGCTGGAAACCATTCAGCAGACCACAGAAAAGGCCATGGCCGGAGATCTGTCATTTGCCGAGTCGCTGAAAATCAGGGTGTCGTTGCTCGAAGCCAACCGCAAACATCTGGATCAACTGGTCACCGTTCTGAAAGGCCGGGTTTCCGAATCCTTCAAACGAAACAGGGAATTCTTCACCACCTTTTCAAAACAGATCCGGATTGTTTCTTCAGGTTTTAAGGAATTTATTGTTCCGATTGTGGCCGATTACGGAATTGAGGAAGAAAACGTGTATGCCAATACGTTCCTTTTTGATGAAGCCGGAAACATCACCGGATTCGATGAAACCAATTACCTGAGTCAGGACAAAGGCAAGGTGAAACTGCTCAAGGAACTTCAGCTTCCTGGTGAAGTGTACGTGCTTGGAGATGGATACACCGATTATGAAATCAGAGAAGCCGGACTTGCGAATAAGTTCTTCGCGTTTACCGAAAATGTAGAAAGAGACATCGTCATTTCCATGGCCGATCACAAATCTGCCACCCTGGATGAGTTCCTGTACGACAACCGTTTACCTATGAATGTGAGTTATCCTAAAAGCCGGATCAGTGTGCTGCTGCTGGAAAATATCCATCCGCATGCGGTGGAATTGTTTCGCAACGAAGGCTACCAGGTGGAGTCGATTAAAGGCGGATTGGACGAGGATGAACTCTGTGAGAAAATCAAGGATGTTTCCATTCTGGGCATCCGTTCCAAAACGATGCTCACCGCCAAAGTGCTGGAGCATGCCAACAAACTCATTTCAGTCGGTGCATTTTGCATCGGGACCAACCAGATCGATCTGGAAACCTGCCTGAAAAAAGGCGTGGCCGTGTTCAATGCGCCATATTCCAATACACGGTCGGTTGTGGAGCTGGCCATTGGCGAAATGATCGTGCTGACCCGCCGGATTGTGGAGAAAAGCGAACAAATGCACCACGGTAAATGGGATAAAAATGCCACCAACAGCTACGAAGTAAGGGGTAAAAAACTGGGCATCATCGGCTACGGAAACATCGGCACCCAGCTTTCGGTGATTGCCGAGGCCCTTGGAATGCAGGTGTATTACTATGATGCCGTCGACAAGCTTGCATTGGGCAATGCCCAGAAGTGCCACAGCCTCAACCAACTGCTGGAAATTTCGGATATCATCACCCTGCATACGGACGGACGGAAATCAAACACCAACCTCATCGGTGAAAAGCAGTTTGCCCGGATGAAAGACGGGGTTATTTTCCTCAATCTTTCCCGTGGGCATATTGTCGATATTCAGGCTTTGACTCAGGCTCTGAAAAGTGGCAAAGTGAGGGGAGCAGGTCTGGATGTATTTCCGGAAGAACCGAAGACCAACGATGAGCCGTTTATTTCCGAACTGATGGGCCTTCCGAATGTGTTGCTGTCTCCTCATATTGGTGGAAGCACCGAAGAAGCGCAGTTCAACATCGCCGATTATGTGCCCAATAAAATGATGGAGTACATCAACACAGGCAGTACATACATGAGTGTGAACTTTCCGGAGATACAGTTGCCCGAACTTGCCAATGCACACCGGCTTATTCACTGCCACGAAAACGTACCCGGCATTCTGGCCCGCATCAACCAGATTCTGGCCAACCACCAGATCAACATTGTGGGTCAATACCTCAAAACCAATGCCCACATAGGGTATGTGATTACCGATATTGACAAGGAATACAACAAAGACGTGATCCGGGAATTGCGTGCCATCGACAGCACCATCAAGTTCCGGGTGCTGTACTAGTTGTCGCATTCCGAGAATCGGATAACTTTGTTCTTTAAACCAGAAAGATGAAAAGTCCCGTTTTGCAATTTACTGACCTGGACCTAAACGGACGGTATACCTATGCCGATTATGTATCCTGGAAGTTTGAGGAGATTGTCGAGTTGATTAAAGGCCGCATTTTCAAATTGTCGCCCGCCCCAAATACGTATCATCAGGTAATTTCCGGGAATGTATTTGGGTTCCTCAAAGGAAAAACCAAAGGCAGTAAGTGTAAACCATTTGCAGCACCCACCGATGTGCGGCTGATCACAAAATCGGCCAAAGACGAAGACATCATCACCGTTGTTCAGCCCGATATTTTTTTGGTATGCGATCCATCGAAAATGGACGAACGCGGGTGTCTCGGTAGCCCGGATTTCATCATTGAAATTCTTTCGCCTTCCACATCCGCACGGGATCTCTACGAAAAATATCACCTATACGAAGAAGCCGGAGTACGTGAATATTGGGTAATTGGTCCGGGTGAACGTTTTGTCGAGTGCTTTGTCCTTGAAAACGACACCTACAAACGGAGTGGTGTGTACGGTGAAGATGCCACCGTTCCGGTTCATATTCTGCCTGGAGTCGAAATGCCTGCAGTTGAGATTTTTGAACGCTAGATCCGTTCAGGTCCTAAAAACGGGGTGCAGACTCCGGGTCCATTCTCCGGAAAAACACGCAGCCTGAAGCGGCTCCCTTCCGGGAAGTGGGGAACAACAATCCCTTCAGATTATCGCACTGCTTCTGCCGGGCAAAACTTCCCAGAATATTAAAATCGAGACCAACCAGATGGGTGGTTTCATGGGGATCATTCAGAGGAAAAATGCAATACCGGGAAAAATCGAGTTTTTGTGAAAAATCCGGATCCGTTCCATTTGGTACTGCCACCAGAATTCCATCGTTGCGCATTACATAGGCTTTCTCTACAATTTTACCATTCTCATCTTCCGGAATCAGAAATTTTACAACCAGACAGTTCTTTTCGGTCGACTTCCCGTGAACATAGGATTCCATTTTAACCCAAACATCCACATTCGGAAGAATGCCAGGCAGATTTTTACTGTTTCGAAACCGGTAGTAACCTTCCAGATCCTGAATCTTGCTGAAATGCGTCTGGCTGAAAAATTTCCCATCTGATACCGGAATGAAATGACTTTTCTGAGATCCCAGTTTGCGGCGAAGAGAGTCGCAGGATTTCTCTTTGGTCGCTACATCATAAAAATCGGCTCCCAGAAATACTTTTTTATACTGAGTCTGGAAATCAAACAGTTTGATTGAACCTGTGGTGAGAGCCGAAAGGTCGTCCAGAGATAATGAGCTTCCCCTGGTTGTTTTTTTAGCTGGAAACATTTCGGCTGAAAAACCCTGAAAAACCGTTTCGGAACCTTGCGTATTACTTGAATCGGTTTGAGCAAAGGAAGTTCCCACTGTGAAAAGGGACACAACAGAAAAGAGTGTAAGGAAAGCCTGATTCGGTTTCATAGTCATAGATGGTTATGCGAATAAGAGCGGCAAGGTATATTGGAAATTGAAATTCCGAAATAACACCTTCGTGCTACAATACCTGATTGGGCCAAATTCAGGTAATGACTTTGGTCTGTTTCCATTTTCACAGACCATAATCTTTTCTTATTTGCGTCCTTTCTAATGTCAGCCAGATGAACAAACCAATCTTTGGCAAAGCAGGCATCCGGACGTTGCTTCTGATGTGTGTGTTGTCGATTTCATCCACCTTTCATATCCGGGCACAGGAATACGATCTGCTTCTGGGTTACGGAGCCGGACAATTTGGTCGGGGGGTCAACAATTTCAAAAATGAAATATACCGTCTCAACCATTTCAAGTATTCAGACCTGAAAGACCCGGTGGAGTCGCCTGGTTTCTTTCATGGGGTTGATATTGGATTTATGGCCCGTATGGAAGAGAAATCCCGGTTTTACTATACCGCCAACTGGACCAACAAACACATGGTGGCCAACGGTAGCGGAACCGACTCAAAATCCGGCAACAGTATGGATATTTCGTTCAAAATCAGGCACAACAATTTCAGCTGTCTTGCATTTGGATACAGGATAAAACCCTGGCTGGGTATTGCTTTCTCCCCAGTTGATTTTGGAACCGTTAAAGTCTTTTATAAGAATTCCAGTGATGACGATTTCAAAAGCTATAAGCCTTTTTACAATGTTGAGACGGGCATTCTCTCCGGGTACTCGGTGTACGGATATTCCTTGTACCTCGATTTGATTCTCCAAAACCGATTCCGGGTAAGAGCAGCCTGGTACCGTTCGAGAGGTGGTGTTTCACTGAGGGACAGAAATGATCCCTTGGTTTCCTATCACTACAATCCGAATAACATTTCGGTTTCCTTATGTTACATGCTACACCTGAAACGCGACTAACGATGAAGAAGCTATTGACTGTAATTTTAACATTGCTGTGCTTTCAGGGTGCTTTTGCTCAGGAAGATGGAAATGGTGACGGTAACTTTTATGTTCTGGGAAGTCTGGGTTTCAATCCCTACAACACCGATTCGGATATCAAAGAGTTTCAGAAAGGTTACAACGATTACTGGAAATCAGCCCTCACTGATCCTTTCTCCAGCAATCTTTTTTCATACACATACTCATTGGGGGCGCAATACTGGATCTCTGAAAGCGTTGGATTTCAGTATAATATCCGGTATTCCACCCATTCCTATAAGGCGGCATTCGACGATGGTCAGAAACGACTTCTCGATATGAATGTGCGCATTCCTCTGGAATTTGGTCTGCTGATCGGGAAAGCC
>DAIOVD010000024.1:7340-32726 GCA_036759185.1 Catalimonadaceae bacterium
TCTCGATATGAATGTGCGCATTCCTCTGGAATTTGGTCTGCTGATCGGGAAAGCCACACGGCATTATGCGAATTTCAGTTTTGGTTACGGCACTTCGCGAATGGTGAGCACCCGCGAATACAAGGACGGCACCCGAAGCCTTAATTTCGATTCACCTTTAAACGGCGTTTTTTCGGCCAGCGGTTTTTCGTACCGTCTGGAGTATTACCGTTCAATCTGGAAAAATGTCCAGCTGGTTGCCGGAATCGGTGGACTGATCGGTTCTGAATACACTGATAAAAACGATATCCGGGGAATTGACAGCCGACTCGGACCCTATGAGTCCAAAGGTTTTCCGAAGGATTTTGTTTCGTTTAATAATACGGTTGTCGCCGGAGCTGCTTACGATTTTCCCATCGATAAATGGGCAAGTCTCAGCTACTTCACCTGCTCTGTTGGCATTGTTTATCGTTACAACCTATTCACCCTCCGGTCTGGATTATGAGAAAGTCACTATTGTACATCACGCTTCTTCTTGCGATCGGATTGTTTTCCTGCGAAAAGCAGAAACAGATCAGCACCCGCGAGTTGTTGTCCGGACCAAAGTTGCTCGACCATTACCAATGGATCAAACAAGACTCGCTGGGCAATTTTTCCAAAACCATTTGGGATACGACCAATCTGGCAAAGATCATTTTGTGGGATAATGGCTCCGAAGCCTTTAACAACGCAACCTATGATGGAAATTTTGCACCGGTTGGCTGGTTTTATTCCAATGTGGGCGTTGGTGTTCCAAGACTTCCCATCGGCTGGTATGCAGATTATGAGGAGATGAAATCCATTACCTTCTGGTCAGAAGAAAGTCTGGGTGGCAAAAGCCGGGTTACCTACGCACTGGATTTCAATCGGTTGACGGGAAACATGCACCTTGAAGCGGTTTACTACATCG
Source organism: Catalimonadaceae bacterium (assembly GCA_036759185.1). Lineage (GTDB taxonomy): Bacteria > Bacteroidota > Bacteroidia > Cytophagales > Flexibacteraceae > CAMDMI01. The sequence continues at coordinate 8,269 of DAIOVD010000024.1, forward strand.
ACGGTGTGGCATACAAAGAAGTGCTCGAACTGAAAGATCTGTAACCAGTTCCGGATTAGTGGTTCACCACCAGCCGAATGGTTTTGTGGGTACCGTCTGTGAGAGAAACAGTTAAAAGATACGTGCCATTGGCCATGTCTTTCGTCGGAATGGAAACGGCAGCAGAATTCAAGATCTGTCCGGATAAAAAACGGAATTGCTTTTTGCCGTCGATCGAAAGGACGGTGCACCCGGAAATCGCTTGCCCTTTTCCTGCCTCCACCCATGCGATACCGTCCGCCGGATTGGGATAAACTAAAACCTGATTCTGTTCTTTTACAGGCAGATTTCCGGCTAAGACCGACAGGTCCGGAACCCGGATTCGTTTCACATTGAGCACTTCTCTCTTATTAGCAGTCGCATTATAGTATTGAAGAGTGGGTACCAGATACAACTGTTGTTTATTCCAGCCTGGTTTCAGCACACCGGAAAGGTTGAGTGTATAAGGTTGATTGGCAACCACCTGTGCAGGAAGCGATCCTGCTTTTCCCCAGGAGCCACCGAAAACTGTACGAAGTACATTTCTGTGCCAGGTTGAATCGAGAGCGGGTCCTCCGTTGTCGTACTGATAATCGTAAATGCTGTCTTCCACGAGCATGCAACTCATTCGGGTTTCCTGCGCAAATGTGATATCATCGGGGAAAATGGCCTGCATCTGAAAGGAAAATTCGTTTGTTACGGAATTAAAAGCGAATTGATGAACATCGAGGTCTGATGGCACAGACGTGAAAAAAGGGATGTCCTGTATGAAATAATTGTAGTTGGTCGGGCAGAAATCGACATCCGGATAGAACAGATATTTTGCGAAGTTGGGATTACTGTATGGCCGTATGTCAGCCCGGTTGAAGGTAAATTTCGGATGAGCACTGTTTGAAAACATTTCGTCGATCTGGATGGCTTCCGTGCAATCATATCTTGAAAACGGAGAATTGGGAATTCCATAGTTATGCAGCTTCACCAGCACAGAATACGGTTCGAATGTTGTGAGCAATGATTCCAGATAAGGAGGACCACTTTCACCACATGGGCCACAGGTTATGTGGAAGCCATACTCGGTCAGACCTTTCCTCGGAGGGAGATTGTTCAGGGCTTTGTAGTTTCTGACCATTGTATCGTTGGAGTGATTGATATCAACCAGACCATCCAGACTGTCGATCCAGATTTTTAATCGGTAAGAACCTTCAGCAGAAAGAATAAGTGGAACTGCAAACTCCACCCGATAAGAAGACAGATTGAAATTGTTCACACAACTTGTCGGATGTCCCTGGTCAAACGAAACCGACGCAGAAACGGGATCTCCGCCGTTAACGGAATACGAATATTTCATTGTGCTGCTGTAAACCGGACCTTTTTCCACCACCACAAACGGAATGTTGTAGGGTGTGTTGGTTTTTAGATAATAGGTTTTGGGATCGGTTGGATTGTACATCGCCATGTTCCGGGACTGGCTATGTGCAAATCTTAGAACAAATAAAACCAGTATGGAAGCCAGTAATAGCCGCATTAAATTGATGATGAAAATTAATATGCGGGTTGGTATCTGATTCCTTCCTGCACTGCCCAAATAAACAGATATTTTGGTTTGGATTAACGCAATTCAGAATTCAAATAATCCTTTTTTACATGAATAAAAAGGCCTGAAACAATCAGGCCTTTATTTAACAATTTTGTTCTGATAGAGAAATCAGTCGATTCGGTCGCCTCTAAGGATTTTTTCCTGAAGTGAAATAGACTCCAGGTGAATGAGCTCAAACAAACTCCGGATCATTTCTTCGGTGAGCCCCAGACTGGCACCGTTTTTTATCCGGTTATCAAAGATATCAGACCAGCGACTGATCTGAAGGACGGTGAGTCCTTTCTCCTTTTTATAAGAACCGATTTCTTTCACAACCTGCATACGTTCAGCCAGCACTTCGAGTACTTTCCGGTCTATTTTATCAATCTGGGAACGAAGCACTTCGAGCTTGTCTTCCACTCCGGTTTGGGCTTCAATTACCTGACGGGAATAACGCAGACTCGCAAGCAAGGAAGCCAGATCGCCGGGGGTAATCTGTTGTTTTGCATCCGACCAGGCTTCATCCGGACGGGGATGTGTTTCGATCATCAATCCGGCATAGTCCAGATCCAGGGCCGTTTGCGCCACATGGAAAAGCAGAACCCGGTTTCCTGCGATGTGGCTGGGATCGCAAATGATCGGAATCCCAGGCATCTGGCGTTTAAAGTCAATGGGAATGGACCATTCGGGAGCGTTCCGGTACTGACTTTTCCCAAAACTGGTAAATCCTCTGTGAATGGCAGCCAGATTGGTAAGCCCCACATTCTGAAGACGTTCAAACGCACCGAACCAGAGTTGCAGATCGGGTGTTACCGGATTTTTCACCATCACCGGAATGTCGACCCCTTTGAGCACATCGGCAATTTCCTGGACAGAAAACGGGTTGACCGTTGTGCGGGCACCAATCCAGAGGATATCGACTCCGGCTTTCAATGCCTCTTCTGTATGAGCGGCATTAGCCACTTCGGTTGTGACCGGAAGGCCGGTTTCCTCTTTCACTTTTGTAAGCCATTCCAGGGCAGGTCCACCATGACCTTCAAACGCATTGGGCCTTGTCCGGGGTTTCCAGATTCCGGCCCGATAGGCTTTAATGGCCGGATTTTTAGCCAGCTCCCTGGCTGTTTCGAGAACCTGTTCTTCCGTTTCAGCACTACATGGCCCTGCGATCAGGAAAGGATCTTTCAGTTGACTGAAATCCACAACGGGTTGAGTTTTGGTACGAGCCTCTTTCATTCAATTGTAATAGAAAACGAAGGTATGGAAAATTGTCTATTTAAACAGTAGACAATAGATTCGAATAAAAGTTGCTTTCCGTTTGAAATTCTTTCCGGCCTTCGGGCAAACAGAACTTGTGGTTTGAAGAAAATCTTCCCAATCTTGAACTTTCCATCATAACGAAATGAAGAAAACGTATTCTCTGATTGCACTTACGATCTTATGCTTTATTGGCAGGATTCAGCTCCAGGCACAAACCAGTTACCAGATTCCACCCAAAGAAATAATGGAACTGGCCGACACAAAAGCACCGGTTCAGAACCTGATCAGTAAAAGCAACCGCTACCTGATTCAGGTGGAACGGCCCTTATACAAATCTCTCGAAGAACTGGCAGAACCAGAATTGCGACTGGCAGGATTGCGGATCAACCCGGAAAATTTCAATGCAGCCCGGGGAAGCTATTACACCGGAATTAAACTTTTCACTCTTCCGGATGCCAAAGAAATATCCGTCACCGGGCTTCCTGCAGGGTACAAAATTCAATATCTCAGCATATCTCCGCAGGAAACACACCTGGCTTTTGTGCTGGTTTCGACCACCGATCTTCAGCTTTGGTTGCTCGATCTGGCCACCGGTCAGGCGAAAGCCACATCCGCCCAACACCTGAATGCTGTGCTGGGAATGCCCTTTCAATGGGATGCAGATGGCAAAAGCCTTTTGGTGAAATTTAAAGGTGACAAAGGCAAATACCCGGACACCAAAGAACTGCCGAAAGGTCCTGCTACTCAGGATGCTACCGGAACCAAAGCCCCGTCCCGGACCTATCAGGATTTGCTTCGCAACAAACAGGACGAAGACAAATTTGATTACTACGCCAAAGCCCGGATTATTCGGGTGAATGTTCAGGCCTCTGTCAGTCAGGATGTTTTGCCTGAAAACATCTACAAACGTTTCTCGCCTTCCCCGGATGGAAATGTGTTGCTGATAGAAGAATTGGCTAAACCCTACAGCTATACCCTGACATATGGATTCTTTCCAAGTCGGTTTAATCTGCATTCCAAAGACGGAAAGAAACTTTCTACGTTTTATGACCGCCCGCTTCAGGACAAGGTACCGTCTGATTTTGATGCGGTTGAAGCCGGAAAGCGTGAAATTCTGTGGCGTAGCGACAAACCAGCCACTCTGGTTTGGGCTGAAGCTCCGGACGGCGGCGATCCATCCAAACCTGCGGAATTCCGGGATCAGTTGTTTCAGGCTGAGGCTCCTTTTAACCAGGCCAAATCGATTTGCTTCCTGAAAAACAGGATCGCCGACATCACTTTTGGCCGGGCTGATTTCGCCATCGTGCAGGATTTCTGGTGGAAAAACCGCAATACCCGAACCTATTCCATCAATCCTTCCCTGGAAAAACAGGAGCCCAAATTGATTTTCGACCGGAGTTCAGAAGATGCATACGGCGATCCGGGTTCCTTTTCGAATGAATACAATGCATTTAACCGTCCCGTTCTGGAGTTTAGTAAAGATGGAAAGAAATTGTTTCTGGAGGGAGAAGGATGCTCACCGGAAGGAAACCGTCCGTTTATGGATGAATTTGAGATCGCTTCCGGCAAAACAAAACGACTATGGAGAGCCGATGGAAAATCAACCTACGAACAAATTGTGCGTGTGCTGGATCGTGAAAAGAAACTGATCATAACCAGCATTGAAAGTCCGAAAGTGATGCCAAATCTGTTCATCCGGAATTTCGGTAAAAATGATGCACCGAAACAGATCACCTTCCGGCCCAATCCTTATTTATCGCTGGCCAATGTGAGCAAGCAGAAGATTTTCTACAAACGAAACGACGGAGTCCAGCTTTCTGCCACTCTTTATTTGCCTGCTGGGTACGACAAAGCCAAATCCGGACGACTGCCAATGCTGATGGAAGCGTATCCAACTGAATACAAAGACGATAAAGCAGCTGGTCAGGTAAAAGATTCACCTCATTCCTTCATAGCCATCAACTGGGCATCGCCTGTTTTCTGGGTAAACCGGGGATTTGCCATTCTGGAAGATGCCCAGTTTCCGATCATCGGCAAAGGGCAAGAAGAACCCAATGATACCTACAACGAACAATTGGTAGCCGATGCCGAAGCGGCGATCCGCTATGTGGATTCACTGGGTGTGGTTGACAAAAACCGGTGCGCTGTGATGGGCCATTCCTATGGTGCATTTATGACAGCAAACCTGCTTTGCCACAGCAAATTATTTGCTGCCGGCATCGCCCGAAGCGGAGCATACAACCGTACTCTGACACCTTTTGGGTTTCAGGCTGAAGAACGGAATTACTGGCAGGCAACCGAGGTGTACAATAAAATGTCGCCTTTCACATTTGCAAACCAGTTCAGCAGTCCGATTCTGTTGATCCATGGCGATGCCGATAATAATCCAGGCACATTTACCCTTCAGAGTGAGCGACTTTTCCAGGCCATCAAAGGAAATGGCGGAAAGGCCCGTCTGGTATTGCTTCCGTTTGAAAGTCATGGCTACGCAGCCCGGGAGAACATTTTGCACATGCTTTGGGAAATGGATTCCTGGCTGGACAAGTGGGTGAAAAACAAACAGTAAAAGAGAATTAGAACTGAGATCAATACGATACCCTCCGTATTAAATTGGTCTGAAGTGAACGTTAAACAAAAGGCCGGCTGTCTCCATTCAAGGAAAGACAGCCGGCCTTTTGTTTGTGCTTAGCTATCCGTTGAAATCACCGGAACTTTCTGCACAGTATTTTATTCGTTTCCTCACTTTTCGTTTCCAAAGAAATCCATGCTTGAATGTGATGGCAATATTGGTGACGAAGTTGTGTGCCCAGATTTCGAGGTCGTTTCGTTTTTCCTCTGCTGAGTCAAATGCCGGAATGTACTCGAAGCCAAATTTGCGGGTAACATCATGCACACACTGATTGCCATACAATACCTTTTTCATGTTGTACGCGTACAAATACCGATAACGGACTTTCTGTGCCCCTTCAAATTTCTCAGCATTGTAAAAATCGGTTGTTGAGCTAAACGCAAACGGATCCTTCTTTTTTGACTTTTGAGATCCACAGGAAATCATCAAAAACAAAGCTGCAATCAGCAGGAATGGGGTTTTATGTAGTTGCTTGTGGAATTCCACCTGGTTGAGAAAGCGACAAAATTACACCCCGACCCCGACATTCTCCTGCCTTTCCATCAGATTTTGGTACAGACGGCAAGTCGAATACCTGGCCTGTCCAAACGATGTTAACGATTACTGAGGTTTTCATTGATTTCATCGACCACTACCAGGTACTCATTTTCTGTTATGATGTTTTCTTCAAACAACCATTTCATGCGTCCCAGTTCCTGTTTCCGCTCTCCGTCGTAATCAATGAAAAAATAAATCTTCCTGAAAAATGCTTTTCGCTGCTCGTACAAGCCATCAGTAAAAGAGGCGACTTCCTTCACAGACGGATCCCTTTGAAGCAAAAACATAGCAGAATTATCGGTCAGAAGAATGCAGAAGTACTGGGTTTTCACCTGTCGGTACAAAAGGAAACCAAGGATTCCAAGCCCCAGACTGACCAATACGCCGATGAAGAAATCGAAGTTGGATGGATATAGAACCGCACTTCGAAGGATACCCACCGCGGTCACAAACCAGGAAACATGAAGTACCCGGATGTATCGTTCCGTTTTGAGAAAGCACTTATCACGGCTTGCAACCTGGTCAAACTCAATCTTAATATCGGTTTCATTATCCTGGTCTTTCGAATAATAATGCACACCGTCTGAAAGAAGAGTTACCTGCTTTCGTATCCAAAAATGCTTTTGCTTCAATTCCCTGAACATATCCTGTTTAATGGGTTGCAAAAATAATCCCTTGTTATAAACAGAATATGAAGGCTATCAAAAAATATCACGTCCCAATTGTCTAGGAATCTGCCTTCGACCTGGGATGAAAATCCCGGATTACCTGCTGCAGGTAGCCCATATCCAGATGTGTGTAAATTTCGGTTGTGGTGATGCTTTCATGACCCAGCATTTCCTGGATGATTCGCAGATCGGCTCCACCCTCAAGAAGGTGGGTTGCAAAAGAGTGCCGAAAGGTGTGCGGACTGATTTTCTTTTTGATGCCCGCCATTTTTCCCAATCGTACAACGGTTGTAAAAATGGAAATACGGCTCAGGTTTCTTCCAGCCGGATTCAGTAACAGAAAATCTCCATAGTCAGGGTGAATTTTCCCCTGATCCCGGACATCCCGCCGGTAATGACGGATCGCATCGATCGCTTCTTCGCCAATAGGCACCAGTCTCTCCTTGTCGTTTTTACCAATCACCTTGATGAAACCCGCTTCTTCATAAATCTGAGAAATCAACAGGGTGCTGAGTTCAGATACCCGCAGTCCGCAGCCATACAATATCTCAATGATCATCCGGTCGCGAATTCCAATCACATGTGCTGTGTCGATCGCAGACAGAATCGAATCGATTTCATGTACTTCCAGAACAGAAGGGAGTTTTCGCGGAAGAACAGGCCCAGAGATCAACGCTGCCGGACTGTCTTTGATCTGCTCATCGTACACCAGAAAAGCAAAAAATGACTTGATTCCGGAAAGAATCCTGGCCTGACTATACGCCGCAATTCCGGTCTCAGTCAGCTCTTTCAGAACCAGTTCAACATCATCCTTCTTTACATCTGATGGCGCTTTCCAAATCTGGTGATCTTCCAGAACTCTACGCAGGATGGCCACATCATGGGCATAGGCTTTTCGGGTATTGTCAGATCCGGCACGTTCCAGTTTCAAATGATGAACAAACGATCGGATACTGGAATCCCAGATTTTCTGCAGCCGGGTTGGCTCAGCCATTGGTTTGATTGGTTAGAAAGTCCATGCAGGCTCAAAACACGAAAAAAGCGTTCACATCATCCACAATTTTATACAACACATGCCATGTATCAGAAAGGAATTCCGTTCTTTCGGACCTGATCCATCATTTCATTGACCACCGTGATTCCATCTTTTCTCACTGAAGACGACCTGATTCTGGTGGTTGCACCTGCCTTTTCTGCCAATGAAGAGGAGGTTCGAAATGGGATTCTCAACCTGAAAAAAATCGGATTCAGGGTTGAAACCGGCCCCAATGTATTTTCATCCTGGGGAAAATTTGCCGGCACTGACGCCGATCGAAAAGCCGATCTGCAATGGGCACTGGACCACCCCGAAGCCAAAGCCATTTTTTGTACCCGAGGAGGATACGGACTTGGTCGCATTCTTTCGGATCTCAGTTTCAATATGTTTCAATCTAAGCCCAAATGGTTTATTGGCTTTAGTGACATCACTCTTCTCCATCTCCGGCTGAATTCTTTGGGAGTCTCTTCGCTTCATGGGCCGATGGTGGTGCATTTCAGCAGACCGGAACAATCGGTAGCCTGCACATCGCTTGTCCGTATTTTGAACGGTGAGTTACCGTCTGTTCTGTATCCGTTAATTCCGGAAAGGCAGGACGCCCAAGGCATCAACGGGCCATTGGCCGGAGGAAATCTTACTATGATTTCGCATTCAGCAGGAAAACTGAAGGCGGGTGTTTTTTCTGGCTCGGTATTGTTTCTGGAAGAAATCGGGGAATACTTTTACCGGATCGACCGCATGCTGGAACAGTTGCGTCAAAGTGGAATGTACGAAGGTGTCAAGGCCGTTGTACTGGGTCAGTTTACCGATTGTGAGCCAGACAGGTTTCCTCTTTCACTGTTGGAAATGGTGAAAGAAAAACTGCCGGAAGGAGTCCCTCTTTTTTCCGGACTGGAAAGCGGACACGGTGTTCCAACCTATCCTCTTGTTTTCGGAACGTTGGCAGAAATAGAAAAGAGTGAGACCGGATTCCGGTTGATCCAGCGACTGAGGCCTGTTACTTCTTAAGTTCCATGAACCGCACTTTGCTTGGGTAGCGTGCTGTATGGAAAATCTTGATCCTGGATTTCTGGAAATCCTCCTTGCGGGCAGAGAAAATGTTCATGAATTTCTGTGGGTTGAGATCCACCAAAGGGAACCAACTGCTTTGGACCTGGACCATAATCCGGTGCCCTGCCTTGAACGTGTGGTTGATGTCACACAACTGAAACTTCACTTCGTTCACTTCATTGATGGTAAGCGGCTCCGGCTTTTCAAGACTGTTCCGGAATTTGGCCCGCATCACATCTCCCCGAACCAACATTTCGTAACCACCCAATTTTGTGCTGTTGTCGACTTCTGCTCCCTGATCAGGATAGACATCAATCAGCTTTACAATGAAATCGGCATCATCGGTGCTGGGAGATACAAACAGTTCGGCGTTGAGGGGACCGGTCATAGTCACATCTTCTTTCAAAGGTTCGGTCTCATACACCAGAACATCCGGGCGGCGGGCTGCAAACCGCTGATCTTCCACCATATACTCTTTCGTCATCTGAGTGGTGATGCTGTTTGTAAACGGGACCGGCTTGGCAGGATCACTTGTATACTCGTCGAAACTGTTGTTGCTGCCCAGGCCTTCCGGACTGAACAACAATTTTCCGGACGGGAAGAAGATCAGTTCTTTTTCCTCTGCTTCCTGCGGAGGCCAGGTTTTGTAAGCTTTCCAGACGTTTGTACCGGTTTCAAACATGTAAGCTTCCGGAAGCTCCAGTTCGGTGTTTCCTTTCAGGTAATGGTTGAAGAATTCAAACTCTATTTTATTCCGGTAAAAAACACCGGTTTTGGAATCGAAATTAATAGGCCCCAGATTCTGAGCATCTCCTTTCGCCCAAAGTCCATGACTCCAGGGACCCATCACCAACAGGTTACTGGCCTTGGGATTTTTCTTTTCAATGCTTTGGTACAGGTTGATGGCACCGTACAGATTTTCGGCATCAAACAATCCGCCCACAACCAGAGTGGCGGCTTTGATTCCTTTGAAATGCTGTAGAGCGCTGCGTTCCTTCCAGAAGGCATCGTATTCCGAATGAGCCATCAGGTCATTCCAGAAAGGGATCTCATAATTGAGATACATTTTGTTGGCATTTTCCAGAGGACCCATCTGCTTGAAAAAATAGTATCCGTCCTGTGTACCATGATTAAAACCAGGATTGTTTTCTATGGTGAGTGCATTCCGTACTTTTCCGAATGAACTGAAAAAATTAAAGGCGTGAGGCAGGAAAAAGGCACCGTTGTGGTGAAAATCGTCACCGGCAAACCAGTCCATCACCGGCGCCTGTGGTGAAACCGCCACCAGATTGGGATGATTCGAAAGAGCACCCATGGCCGCATAAAAGCCTGGATATGAAATTCCCCACATTCCAACATTCCCGTTGTGGTTTTTCAGTTTCTTGAGAAGCCAGGAAATGCTGTCAAATGCATCTGTGGATTCGTCAATGTCCTTGGCTCCTTTTTTTACAGGCTTATAAGGTCGAACATCCACAAACTGACCTTCCGACATATATCGCCCTCTCACATCCTGGAAAACAAAAATATAGCCGCTTTTCTGTAAAAGTTCATTGTGGCCCAACTGCGATTTATATTCGTCCGGACCATATGGACCAACTCCGTAGGGTGTCCGCTGAAAAAGAATGGGGTACTTTTTGGTCTGATCTTTGGGTTCGTATACCACGGTAAACAGCTTTACACCATCCCGCATCTGGATGGAGTAGATGTTTTTTGTGTAATGAGCTTTGACATCAAAAGGAGCCTCCTGAGCCATTAACCCACTGAAAAACAGAAGGCTAATAAGTAGTAAACCGAATCTTTTATTCAAAGTGCTGATCATTTTTATGGTCTTAGACCCGTGTCTGAATTTTCTTTCCGAAGCTTGATAAAAGAATTTACCACGGCTGCAGTCGTAAGCAAAATAAACGCAATAATAATGTATTCCACGTAGTTAAGTATTTGTGGATACTCCTTTCCTAAAAAATAACCCAGAAGGCATAGGGTCAGAACCCACAAAACAGCGCCTGTGATGTTGTACAAGGCAAATCGGGCAGGATTCATTTTTGTGATTCCGGACAGGATGGGAGCGAAAGTCCGGATCACAGGAAGAAAACGGCCGATGATAAGGGCATTGCCTCCGTATCTGGCGAAAGCCTTTTCTGTATTCACCAGGTACTGCTTTTTGAAGAAGAAATTCTCTTTCCGGTTCATCAGGCTGTTTCCCAGGTACTTTCCGAAAAAATAACCTGTGTAATTACCGGCAACCGCTGCCAACAGAATGCAAGCCAGCAGAAGTAGAATGGGCACGTTCATAATTCCAAGTCCGCAAAACATACCCGCAGTGAAGAGAAGGTAATCGCCCGGAAGGAAAAAGCAGAAAAAGATACCGGTTTCAGCATAGACAATGAGAGTCACCAGAATCAGTCCGCCCTTTGAAATAATTTCCTCGGAGTTCAGCAAAAACTTAAAAAACTCCAGCACTTCGTTCATAGGCCCAAAGGTATTCCAAATTCTGTTTTTGGCCTGATGAAAATGGGATTCCGGCCAAATCTTTATGCATTGTAAATCTGTCGTCGATTGATATGGGTTTTCTCGTATTATTGCAGTTTCAGACAAAATCATTCTGAACCGAAGAATTATCCGTTTCCTACATATATGACCATACTTCATTCCGGAATTAAGCAGGTTGTTGCCACTTCTATGATTGCTTTCTTAGTTAGTTGTGGATCAGAGCCAAAGAAAGTTGAAAATGCTGTGGACTCTACTGCTTTGGTGCAGGATTCCCAGATTCTAGATGCTGTGGAAGATCTGTTCGGCAAACTTCCCAAGCCATCGGCTATTCCCAACCTCATCGTTCTGACTGGTGCAGAATACGAATCCAAACTGCTGAATCCAGCATCGAATGCTGAAAAAGTGATGGGTAATTCATCCAAAGCAGCCTTCAGTGTCGGCGTTTTCAGTGCCGATGTCGGATACATGGCAGCCTACGATAAAGGACAGGAAGCGGTTCAGACATTTGTGATCGGAAAAAAACTGGCCGACAAAATCGGTGTATCCAGTGCCTTTGATTCATCGGTTCTTGAGAGGATCGAGAAAAACCTGGCACAGAAAGATTCTCTGATCACCATTTCGGATGCCTCCATTGCCAATTCTTCCGGCATTCTGAAAGCAAACGACCAGATCAAGGATGCCGCCCTTCTTACGGCCGGTGCTTTTGTGGAAGGTTTGTATCTCACCTGTGGTCTTATTCATGACTATCCTCCAACCGGTCTGCCAAAAGTTGAGCAGGACAAAATCCTGGTTCCTTTGGTCAATGCGGTCATTAAACAGGAAGGTGCCTTATCGAGTCTGATTGAACTCCTGCAGAAAGTGAACGACAATGACGAAGTAGTCACTTCCATCATCGCCGGACTGGAAAAATCGAAGGCCATTTATGCCAAAGCCAACTGGGCTGAACGCATTGCCAACAACAAAGGAGATCTTATTCCAACTGAAAACGACATTAAAGATCTGGCCAAATCCATCGCCGAACTACGGAAGGGCATGGTTGAATAATTTCTTCATCATTACTGCAACAGCCCTTCGATCCTAATCTCCCATGAACGAACAGCTGCTGCGTTCCATCCTCCGGTTATATGCACTTCTTGCCGGTTCAGATGGGTTACTGGATGAAGAAAAACAAAGAATTGAAGAGTTTCTGCACCATCATCTGTCTGGCAGATCGGTGGCCCGTTTTCTGGAAATTCTGGAACAATGGACTGAAAACGTTCAGAAAGAAAAGAACAATTCCGGATGGCTCGACAAACAACTCGAGAACATCTGCCACTCCGTCAATAAAGAACTCCTTCTTGCCCAGAAATTCTATCTTTTCCTCGAACTGATAGAATTATCAGGTGTCGATGGAATGGTTTCGAGCGATGAACGACACATTCTTTCCGCCATTCCAAGGCTTCTCAATCTCCCTGATGACGATGTTCAGGCACTCACCTTGTTTGCTACTGGCATCCAGGAAGAAGATTTTAACGGAAAACACATACTTCTCATTTCAAACCGGAAGAATCCCAATTTATCAGAATCTGATTTCTGGGAAATTCCGGATGTGGAAGGACTCATTGTGGTCCTCAAACTTCCTTCAGTGGAGTGCTATTTTGTCCGTCTCATCGGGCAGGCAGAATCCTACCTGAACGGACAAATCATGCTTCCCGGAATGAGCCGGATCTGGGCACCCGGCACCACGTTCCGTCAGGAAAAATGCGATCCGATCTATTTTAATTTCATCCAGGAACGGTTTTCGGCGCCGGTCGATAAACCGAGGATAAGCTTCGAGGCCAAAGGACTGGAATACAAATTCAACGATGGCCGGATCGGACTCCGCAACATCCACGTCTCCGAAAAGGGCGGACGAATGGTGGCCATTATGGGCGCCAGTGGTTGCGGAAAGTCGACTCTTTTCAATGTGCTCAATGGCAATGAAAGGCCGGACAAAGGAAAAGTCCTGATCAACGGAGTGGATGTCCACAAAGAACCAGACAAGCTCGAAGGCGTGATCGGGTACATTCCACAGGATGATTTGCTGAATGAACGCCTGACGGTATTCCAGAATATGTATTTCGCAGCCCGTTTCAGTTTTGGAAACTGGTGCGAAAAAGACATAGTCGAGATTTCAGAAAAGACACTTCATTCTTTGGGTCTTTCGGAAACAAGAGATAAAGAAGTGGGCTCGCCATCGAAGAAAACCATTTCGGGTGGACAACGAAAGCGACTCAACATTGGCCTTGAACTGATCCGTCAGCCATCGGTTTTGTTTGTGGATGAACCTACATCGGGCCTCAGCAGTTCCGACAGTCTGCGTACGATGGAGCTTCTCAAAAACCTGGCTCTGAACGGAAAACTGGTATTTGTCATCATTCATCAGCCTTCTCCGGAGATCTTTAAAATGTTCGATCGCCTTTTGGTGATGGACAACGGGGGCTACACCATTTACTATGGAAATCCCATGGAAGCCGTTCCGTATTTCAGGAGGGAAGCGAATCTTCCTCCTGTTCAGGATCCGGCAGAAGTAGCCAATTCAGCGGAGATTTTCGATATTGTCGAAACCAAACTGGTGAGTGAAATGGGTACCCTGGTGGAAGAACGCAAGTACTCTCCCGCCGACTGGGCCGCCCGTTACCAGCAACATTTTCCAGCCAATCCGGTTGAAAGGGTAAAGGAAGAAGTTCCACACCACATCAACACCCCTGGATTTTTTCAACAGATCCGATTGTATTTCCGAAGAGATGTACTGGCCAAAATCCGGGATCACCAGTACATGTTCATCAACCTGCTGGAGGCTCCTGTACTGGCTTTGCTGCTGGCCATTGTGGTGCGTTACGCCCCGACGGAAGATTTCATCGACAAGCCTTATCATTTCTCTTCCAACGAAAACATACCGGCTTATTTCTTTATGGCGGTGATTGTGGCCTTGTTTATGGGCCTGAGCGTGAGTGCAGAAGAGATCATCCGCGATAGACTGCTGCTCAAAAGGGAAAAGTTTCTTCACCTTAACCGTGACAGTTACCTCATCGCCAAAATTCTTCTTCTTTTCTGCCTTTCCGCCATCCACACACTGGCTTTTGTGGTGATTAGTGACTTTGTTCTGGAGGTGGACGACATCGGACCCGAATTCTGGATGGTGCTTTTCTCTACTTCCTGCTGCGCCAATATGCTGGGGCTGGCTTTGTCGGATACCTTCAAAAATGCTGTGGTGGTATACATTCTGATTCCACTTCTCCTGATTCCACAGCTCGTTCTGGGAGGAGTTGTGATTCAGTATGACCGGGTAAATCCCCTGTTTGGCAATCCGGGGAAAGTGCCGTTGATAGGTGAAATGATGGTGTCACGCTGGGCCTACGAGGCGCTGATGGTGGCGCAGTTTAAAAACAATTCTTATCAGAAAGTGACCTTTGAGTCCGAAGCCCGGAAAGAAGAATATCACTACAAACGAACCTACTACCTGAAGGAACTGAGCGAAATTCTGCGGGAACTTCACAGCCTTCGAAAGGGCGATTCACTCCAGAGCGACAACATCCGGATCAAAAAGGATCTGCTTTACAAAGAGCTGTCGGAAGAAGGAGCCAATTTCAATATTCCGATTTCCACCTGGGCGTTTGTGAAAGGAGAACACCCCTTTCCGGACGACAAATACCATATGGTGCAGGAGAAACTGAAGAAATTCGGGCATTTCTACAACGCCAAATACCGGATTGAAGAACGGCGCCTGAACAACCAGCTGAAGTTTTTTGAAGATCCGCATACGAAAAAGAATATGCTGGCCAACATCAAGATCAAATCGGAAAACGAACAGGTCCGTGAAATTGTGGCCAACGATATGATGATGCGTAAGAAGTTCGAAATCTCGAAATCCGGCATCTATCGCAAAGTGAAGCCGATTTACCACTTCCCGAAACCGGGCAATACCCTCGATTTCCGGACGCACTTTTACGCTCCTGTAAAAATCTTCTGCGGTCTGGTCTTCCCGACTGAAATCTTTAACCTCTTCGTGATCTGGATGTTTACCCTGGTCACCGTGGTGGTGCTTCGGTTCCGTCTGCTCCGGAAATTGTTCCGGTTTACACGATAGTTACTTTTTAATTTTGAAAGGAAGGCGGATTTTATTGGCCATCTTTCCAGGCATATTCCTGGTTGAGGAGCAGAATATCCTTGTACAATTTATCCATCTCGGTGCTGTCCGTTCCATCGTAGTATCCACGGATCTGACGGTATTTATCCACCAGAACAAAATTCTGAGTGTGTACAAAATCATCCGGACCGCCATCTCCTTCTGTTGCTGTGACGAAATATCCCTTCCGGGCCATGTCGTACAATTCTTTTTTGTTGCCGGTCACAAAATGCCACTGACGGGAATCGGCTTTGTGTGCAACAGCATAGTCTTTTAGCTGGCGAAGACTATCAGTTTCAGGATCTACCGTATGAGATACGAAAATGACGGATGAATCCTTGTTTTCTTTCAGCCTTGCCGCCAGTTTCATCATTTCCTTGCTCATAACCGGACAGATCGATTCACAGGTGGTGAAAAAGAAATCCGCCACATAGGTTTTGCCTTCGGTTGTCTTCTGCGTTACCATGTTTCCGTCCTGATCAATGAAGCTGAAATCCGGGACGTGGTGAATTACAGACATTGTGGTCGCCTTTCCATTGGCATCAACTGTATCCACTTCCTGGTTGCCATACGTGTCGAGAATGCGGGCCGGTTTCGGATTGCGGTAAGCCTGATAGGCTCCAATGGCCAGAAGTCCGGCTACGATTAACACGATTCCGGTCGGAATAAGCCATTTGTTTTTTGGCTGGGAGGATGATGCGTCCATCGGTTGGTGGTTTAGTTTCGATACAGAGGCCGGATAAGCCTCCGGTTTCATTACTTTTGCGGGTGCAAAACAAGGTGAACAAAGCCAGAATTCTTCCATATTTCTTTTCTTTTTTTTCACTCTTCGCAGTGGAGAAGGCTCTTTCGCAACCCTATGATCCGGGTCCGGACTCAGCAGGTTCATTGGCCATTCCGGCGGAATCCAACCGGTTTTTATCCTGGGCTTCGAAGGTAACCGAACTGAAAAGAGGTCTCAAAAACATCGCTCTTCCCGACTCTGGATATGCTTCAGCCGGAGAAGCGGATTTTGCGCTTGGTGCGGCCATGACCAATAGTGTAGTCAGTCTGGGTGACGGAGGTTCCATTACTCTTCAATTTACACGTGCCATCCGCAATGGCGACGGTGCCGATTTTGCGGTTTTTGAAAATGGTTTTGGGGATGAATTTCTGGAACTGGCCACCGTAGAAGTGAGCAGCGACGGACAGCATTTTGTGGCCTTTCCTGCTGTTTCTCTGACCCCAATCAACAAGCAGGTCTGGAGTTTTGGCACCCTGAATCCCCGGAATCTGCACAACCTGGCAGGCAAATACCGACTCGGTTTCGGCACACCTTTCGATCTGGAGGAACTTAAATACGAAGCCGGACTCGATGTAAACCACATTCTGTTTGTGCGGATCCGCGATGTGGTGGGCAGCATCAAACCCGAGTATGCCACACTCGATTCGAAAGGAAATGCCATCAACGACCCCTGGCCAACCACCTTTCCGACGGGCGGTTTCGACCTCGATGCGGTCGGTTTAATCCATGAAGAAACAGGTAGTCTGGCCGTGTACCCGACGATGGTGTTGCAGGGCGAAACATTTGAATTGCACGGACTCGAAGACGGAAACGAATTCCTCATCGCCGGCATGAACGGACAACAACAAGGCCGTTTCATGTACCAGGCCGGCCAATCCTTTCCCGCCCGTTTTCCACGGGGCTGGCTCATTTTACAATCGGGAAGCGGACGGAACCGCAAGACCGCTAAACTGCTTGTTCAATGACGGTATCCCGGTTTCTGGTTTTCATAATCCTCCTTTCCTGGATGCTCAGTTCCTGTGAATCCGAACCTGGCCCTGCTCCTGAAACAGTGGCCATGGAGGACGGGAACATGGTTCTCGTTGGCCATGAAGGCAACTTCAAATGGGGCAATGCCGGGCTCGGACTCATCAATCTCAATCATTCCCAAATCGATATGGACATCTACAAAACCCTGAACAAAAAGAGTCTGGGTGATGTCTTTCAATCCACCACCTGGTGGAACCAGCAATGGTGGGTGGTGGTGAACAATTCCGGAAAAATTGAGGTGCTGGACAAAGAACTCAAAATGGTTAAAACGGTTACCGGCTTTACCTCTCCCCGCTATCTGCTTCCGGTTTCGGACACCAAAGCCTATGTGACGGATTTGTATGGCAAGGAAATCCGGGTGGTTTCGCCGGGACAAACCACAGCAGGAAACAAGATTGCTATGCCGGGATGGACGGAAGAAATGGCGCTGGTGAATGGAAAAGTCTATGTGGTGTGCAAGACCAATTCGAAGGTGATTCGTGTGGATCCCGTCCTTGATGAAGTGGTGGATTCGATTTTGTTGCCGGGGAATGCAACTTCAGTGGCAAAGGCCGGAGCGAAGAAAGTCTGGATCGGATTTGAAGCCGGAAACGCCACCAAACCGGGCGTTTGTCTGTATGATGCCGATTCGTCCCGCATTGTCAAAATCTGGTACAGCACATCGGAAGCGCAGATTCCCGACCGGTTTCAGGCATCGGCCACGGGCGACAGTTTGTTTTTTATTTGCGGCGTTCCCTGTTTTCTGAAGGCCTGGAATAGCGACTTTGTCCGTCTTCCTCTCGGTTCCGGAAACTGGTACGGACTTGGTTACGATGCCCGCCGTCAGCAATTGTTTGCCTCCGATGCCAAGGACTACCTCCAGAACAGCCGCATCGTGCAGATGGACCTGAACGGAAACATCCTCAAAGAATGGAAGGGCGGGATTATTACGAGCCGGTTTTATTTTTGGTGAGCGAAATCTGAGGTTTCCCTGCTGTTTGCCTGGTGGGCTGTCCTTAAAGACAGAAACCGCAGAGTTAAAAGAGGTTTTACGCAGAGCGTCGAAGAGAAATACGTTCATTTTCATTCCTCCCGATGTAGAACCGGGACAAGTGCTATGGCTCTCCTTGTATTTCCTCTTTTCCTCTGCGGTAAAATAAAACACTTTTTAGACAGCTCCTTCAGTCGATCATTAACCCCCAGTTTCTTTGAAAGGACCTTTTAGGTTTCCATCGAATTGGTTTAGGTTATTCTCCGGATTCAATCGCATCCCGAATAAAACCCGATCTCAGTTCTTTGAACTCATTCTCTGCCTCAAAAGGTCCGAAATGAGATTCTACCCAAATGGGCTCATCGTATTCAAATACATAGGAAACCTCGGGACGATTTATCCCACCTCTTTGGAAGAACAGATAAAGCCGGTCGCCGCTTTCAGGGTCCGCTTGAAAATCAAACACATCTGCTTCATTTAACCTGATCTTCAGTCGCTCAGTATTGCGGATTGTCAATTCTGGATCTTCCATAAATTGGTGGACGATTTCCCCTATGGACCAGGTCGTTGGGCTGTGCTTCCGGTACAAAATCCAATGCGGTTTGTCCCAGTCGATTTCTTTACCAGAACAGGTGCAAAGCTTGAGTTGAGCGGATACGGTGCACATGGATTGATGTTTTTGCGAAAATAAGGGATTTTATAAATGAAAAACCTATAAGGTTTCCTTTCTGTTGATAACCAGACATAAGCACAATAGAATGCTCATTTTCAGTGAGAAACAAAAAACCTAATAAGTTTCGCTCATGCCTGTTCCTTCTCCCCAAACCCAACCCGCACCGCCGATTCCAGAACAGCCAGATCAATATCCTTCAAGGCTTTGAATTTGATGCAATAGCCCGTTACAGTGGCCTTACCGATTTTGTCGCCTATGGTTCGGGGTAGGAAGGTTTTGTCGGCCAGGCCCATGATGTAGACCGAGATGCCGGTCTGGTTGGCGCTGATGCCCACCTGGTAAAACTCCCGTGATTTCCCTCCGGCCAGAGGCATAATGAGGTGACCATACCCTATGTTCGGATTGGAGACCGTTTTGCCGTTCTCGTCTTTCCCGTCCAGAAACCAGAGCTGGGCTGACGGATTCAAACCGGTAATGCGGTAGTGCAGCTCCAGCAGGTCGGCTTGTTTGGGGGCGGGTTGGCTGGCGATGTAGTCGTGGATTTGTGTCTTGATGTCTGGCATTGCCATTTCGGTTTTTGGGTCCAAACAATACGCTCTAAAAACTGAAAGTACAGAATCCAGGATAAATCAATTCATCTTTTACAACAAAAGGTTCCTCAAAAAAGGCATTAACAGATTGGCCCTAACGAGGCCAGACATGATGTGGCAACGCAAATATTCTTAAAAGACCGGAAAAATGATGGGATTTGAAGACTCGTCCCAAAGGCGGTCATAAAAAAAGCGGAACCAAAACTTCCGCTTTTTAACTGTTTTTAATTCGAAAGAATCAATAATTACAAGCCAAAATTTTAATATTATTTCCAAAGAATCCTGTTCCAAATCAAGGTTTTGGCGGCATCAGGACTTCATTAATTATATGGATAACCCCGTTTGAAGTACTTACTGATCCCACAATTTCTGCAGTGCCGTTCACAAATGTTTTTCCGTCTTTCTGAGATAGTTTGATTTTTCCTAAAGACACCTGGTCCAGCTCCATCCCGTCCTGTATCATGTCTGCTTTGATCGACCCAACGTAGGTATGGTAGCCAAGTAAGTCAGAAAGCTTTTCCTTATTTTCAGGCTTGAGAAGATCATCCAATGTTTCCTTTGGTACCTTTTCAAAAGCTGCATTGGTTGGTGCAAATACAGTAAATGGGCCAGCATTGCTGAGTGCATCCACCAACCCTGCTGCTTTTACAGCTGTGACCAACGTGCTATGATCTTTGCTTCCTGCTGCCACCTGCACAATATTTGGATTTGATACTTCGTCAGCCACTCCTGATTGGCCAATGGGTTCTGTAACAGGCGTTTCAGTGGTCTGTGCTTGTTCTCCTGCTGATTCATTTGTTGTGTCAGTACCACAACTATATAAAAAAAATACTCCAAGAACCGGCAGAATTTTAAAGTGTTGTTTCATTATCAATTTGGTTTTAATAATGACAAACCTAAAATCCAATTCAGTCAGTTTTTATGCGTTCAATCATAGACTGCGGATTCCTGCAAATTTTTTTTGACAGTCTGGAGGGCAAGGGTAAAACCCAAAACCAGAACCACGGAAAGACCAAAGAGGATTTCATTGATGTATGGAAGATATATATAGGTAAAAGAGGCAATTCCATGAATTCCAAGAACAAGCTGGTTGAGGTACAGTCCTCCAAAAAAAACTACCCAATAGTGCCGTTTTCCTTCAGGTAGTAGTGATGTTGAAAAAACAAAAGCAACCAGAAATGAACTTATTGATGAGAGAAGAATAAGGTGAAGGTAGGAAATTACAATTGGGCGAAAGCCAAATGCCAGCCTGCTGACTTCAGGAATGACGGAGCCCAATTGGAGCAAAAATTTGATTGAAACACAAATACAAATCAGGCAGTATATAAACTTCAGAAACTTATTATCAACAAGACTTTTCCAGACAGTTGGCAAAGTAATTTTCCTGACGAGCAAAAACCAGATTAAGGTTTGTCCGACCGAAGCACCAACCAATACCCAATATAACCAGGAAGGAAGTGAAGCCCAGAGGACAGACAGGCCATACGTTATTGTGGTTGAGACTACCATTACTTGAACCCATACTTTCGGGATCCTGAATTCGGGACTGCTGTCGGATAGGTACCCAATCAGGATCCCCAGACAAGCAAAAAGAAACCAGCCATTGTATTGAAAATGAAGATAGAAATAAACTGAACCCAGATAAAGATGTTGTTCCAGTTGATTGCTGGCCATCATATAGGCAAGGAAAAAGGTACCAGCAGATGAAAGAATCCCGAAAAACAAAGAAGCTTTGATCCAATTGGTAGCAGGTTCTTGCCTGGCAAAAAGATTTAAATGCAGCCTATGCTGAAATGCAAAGAGGAAGTAAATGAAAATAGACATGGTCGAAAGAGCGATGGAAATGAAACTGTAACCCTGGCACCAGAATGAAATCAGCATTCCATATGAACATCCCAGATTCGCAACCAACAGATTCCGGTATTCAGAAAATGCATTTTCAAAACCCTTCTTTTCCAATCTGGCAATGAGAATAACAAAGAGAATTTGGGTTAACCAACCTGCAAAGGCAAAATGAGAGTGAGCATGTTGAAGGTTTTTCTGTTCGATCCAGGGAAGGTAAAATGCAATTTTATAGCGCATCAAAGCCCCGAGAAAAGCCACAACCAGTAAGCTGCATAGCGAAATTAAAAGCCACTTAATTCTGGAGTTTTTCATTAAAAATAAATTTTATGATCTCTGATTTCCAATGTTTTCCTTTTGGCAAGTTTGTTGATCGTCCTTATAACAGTTTCCACCCTCAGGCCTGTATGGTTAGCAATTTCTTGTCGGGTTAGAGATATTAGGCTTTTATCTCGTAAGGGTGCCAGACGCTCTTTATGTCTTTCAAGTAAAGCGAGTACACGGTTCTCTGGTTTGCAATTCACAATGGATCTGCTCACCATCGCTTTGTCATAAACACGGGTGGCCATTTGCTGCAAAAGGCTGGTTTTTATTTCAGGGTATTCTTCGAGAATTTGAAAAAATACTTCCTTATCCAACATCTGAATGACGGAGTCCTCCATAGTCTGGGCCGTGGTTGGGTAGGGTCGGAGAATCAATAGAGGTGGTTCTCCAAAACTATCCCCATCCTGAAAATGACCTTGTGTGAATTCCCTTCCGTCTTCGTTTGAATTAAACATCCTCACTTTTCCTCGAAGGATCTGGAAGAACCATTTGGGTTCTTCATCTTCCATAAAAATGAAATCATTCTTCTTAAAAATTTTTGTCTTGCCGCCCCAGGTTGTAATCAGATCAGGATGAATAACCATATAGTTTCAAATAATTCTCTAAAGGAAACAATGGTCAGTTTAAGTTAAACATGAGGGTTCCTACTAAAATGTATGATCATTGTCAGTTTTTGATTTGCATGATTTCAAAGCCAAATCTTCAATTGAAATTATTGGCCGTTTATGATTTCAGTCATAAACCATGCTTTCAGTGCCTTCCACTTTTGCCTCCATAAAAATCTATCGAACATGCAAAACCTAACAAGAATAATCGTTTCAATTTCTCTCGTGACTTTGGCTATTGCCTGTGGAAGTGGTAGTAACAATGGTGCAGGGGTTGCCGAACAAACACCAACAGACCAAACTGCACTTTCTACAGACCAAACAGGTGGGAATGAAACAGCTGCCAATACGGAAAATCCATCCTACGACCCGAAAAGAGGAGAGGGCAAATGGACAACGGAAAATGTAAAAGCAGACAGTCCTCTAGATAACGCCATTGCCGCTTCCGGAGAAAAAGTGGCTGGTGTAAAGTGCTTCTCTTGCCACAAAGCCACAGATGAAAAACTAGTTGGGCCTGGTTGGAAAGGTGTAACCACACGACGTAAGCCTGAATGGATCATGAACTTTATAACAAATCCGGATCCAATGATTGACAAAGACCCGGAAGTTCAGGCCCAACTCGAATTGTGCCTGGTCCGGATGCCGAACCAAGGCCTAGAAGATAAGGATGCCCGTGATATCCTTGAATTCATGCGAAAAAACGATATGTCAAAATGATACACTTCAATACGAAAACTATGATGAAAGCAATAATTTATGGATCAGTTCTGGCTGCTTTGAGTCTTGTGGGTTGCAAACCCAAAAACAATCAGAATGCAGTTTCAGGAAATGCAGGGGCAAAGTCTTATGTACCTCCCGGTAAATACGATGAGTTTTACAACTTTGTGTCTGGTGGTTTTTCAGGCCAAATGGCAGTGTATGGCTTGCCTTCAGGTCGACTTTTGCGTGTGATTCCGGTTTTTTCTGTTGACCCCGAAAAAGGATGGGGTTATTCTGAAGAAACAAAGCCCATGTTGAATACAAGTCATGGCTTTGTTCCTTGGGATGACCTGCACCATCCTGAAATGTCGCAAACAAATGGTGAAATTGATGGCAAATGGATTTTCGGCAATGCAAATAATACTCCAAGGCTGGCCCGGATCGATCTGAAAACGTTTCGTACAGCCGAAATCATTGAACTCCCAAATTCAGGAGGAAACCACAGTTCGCCTTTTGGAACCGAAAACTCGGAATACATTGTGGCTGGAACCAGATTCAGTGTTCCCCCTGACAATGCAAATGGTGATGTTCCAATCAGCAGCTACAAGCAAAATTTTAAAGGACACATCAGCTTTGTCAGTGTAAACAGAGAATCAGGTGCAATGGACATTGCTTTTCAGCTGAAAACACCTGGTGTTAATTTTGACCTGGCCAGGTGTGGCAGGGCGAAATCTCATGGATGGTTTTTCTTTTCCTGCTACAACACAGAGCAAGCCAACACTTTGCTTGAAGTAAATGCTTCACAGAAAGACAAAGACTTTATTATGGCTGTGAATTGGAAGAAAGCGGAAGAATACCTCAAAGCTGGGCAGGGAGAAAAAGTAAAAGTGAAGTATGCGCATAATGAATATAGTGAAGAAACCCACTCTGCCACTTCAGAAATCCGAAGTGAAGTAACTGTTTTGGATGTGTCAAAATTGAAGGATATCTGCTATTTCATTCCGTGTCCTAAGTCTCCACACGGCTGTGATGTTGATCCAACAGGTGAATATATTGTAGGTTCTGGAAAACTTGCTGCTGTGATTCCGGTATTCAGTTTCGATAAATTGCAGAAAGCCATTGCAGACAAGTCATTTGATGGCGAATATGAAGGTATTCCGGTCGTGAAATATGAATCTGCATTGTATGGAGAAGTTAAGAAACCAGGTCTTGGGCCATTGCACACCGAATTTGATGGAAATGGAAATGCTTATACCTCATTCTTTGTGTCTTCTGAAGTGGTAAAATGGAACATAAAAGACTTGAAAGTTGTGGATCGGGTTCCCACTTTTTACTCCGTCGGGCACCTTTGTATCCCTGGTGGAAATACCCGCAAGCCGAACCCAAAATATCTGATCGCTTACAACAAAATTACAAAGGACCGATACTTACCTACAGGACCCGAACTTTCTCAAAGCGCTCAACTGTTTGATATAAGCGGAGAGAAAATGCAGATGATTCTTGACTTTCCAACCATCGGTGAGCCTCATTACGC
>DAIOVD010000025.1:0-32542 GCA_036759185.1 Catalimonadaceae bacterium
CCGTCGACTATCGCCCATGTCGCGTAAACTCCGTCTGCCGGAACAAGTTTACTGGTTTCCGAAACATCCAGATTGGCAGTGGGGTAACCAAGCAACCGCCCTCGTTGGTCGCCCTTTACGACGGTGCCGGACAACGAATAGTTCCGTCCTAAAAACTGCGCAGCGGTTTCAATCAAATGATGCTGCAACGAATACCTGATTTTGGTGGAACTGATGGCAATGTCTTCTATCTCCTGCTTTCCGATTTCGAGCACATCAAATCCGAGTTCTTTTCCAGCTTCTTTGAGGTAACCCACATTACCCAGACGATTCAACCCAAACCGGTGATCATAACCGATGATGATTTTCCTGGTCTGAAGTTTTTCGGACAGAATCTCTTTCACAAATTTCTCATGAGTGATCCGTGAGAAGGCATAATTGAATGGAATCACCAGCATGTAATCAATTCCCTGGCTGGCGACGATTCCTGCCTTTTCTTCAAGGGTAGTCAGGATTTTCAACCTCTCCCCTTTCTCCGGCAACACATGCCGGGGATGTGGCCAGTACGTGAGCAAAACGGAAGGCATTCCCATTTCCTTTGCTTCATTAACCACCTGCTTCAGGATCTTTTGATGTCCCAGATGGACACCATCAAACATCCCGTCCGTTACGACGGAGCCTGCAAGTGCAGGGATTTCATCCAGATTGTGAATCAGCTCCATTAATTCAGACTCGAAATATCAAACGACTGAACCGTTTCCACAAAATGTTTCACTTTCATCGGGTCTGTATCGGGATATACTCCGTGTCCGAGATTGGCGATATACCGCTGTGAACCAAAGGATTTGATCATGGCTCTGGTTTCTTTGGCAATAAAATCGTGGCTTCCGTACAAAACGCAAGGGTCCAGATTTCCCTGCAATGTTTTGTTTCCGACCAATGCTCTGCTTTCCTGCGGATCCATGTTCCAGTCGGTACCGATAACCTGGCAGTTCAATGCAGCCATGCTTTTCCGTGCATAAAAAGCGCCTTTCCCGAATAAAGTCACCGGCACTTCATTGATGGCATCTGCAATTTGTTTCAGGTATGGCATCGAAAATTCTTCGTACGCCTGGGGTGATAAAATCCCGGCCCAGGAATCAAAAACCTGAACCAGATCCGCACCGGCGGCGACCTGTCCTTTTAAATAGTCGATGGTGGAATCGGTTATTTTCTGAAGAAGCATGTGAGCGGCCTCCGGCTCCGAAAACAACAGTTTTTTCGATTTGCTGAATGTTTTGGATCCGCCTCCTTCCACCATATAGCAAAGCATGGTGAATGGTGCACCAGCAAATCCGATCAACGGAACCCGTCCGTTCAGGGCTTTTTTCGTGATGCGGATGGCTTCGATGGTGTACTGAAAATCATTTTCAGCTGTACCGATCCGAAGGTTTTTGATGTCGTTTATGGTTTCTATGGTTTTCGGGAAAAAGGGACCTCTCTTCTCTTCCATTTCATATGTGAGGCCCATTCCTTCTGCAACCACCAGAATATCTGAAAATATGATGGCAGCATCCACACCCAGAATATCGACGGGCTGAATGGTGACTTCTGCCGCTCTTTCCGGTGTTTCAACCAGTTCCTTAAATCCGGATAAAGACGCTCTCACTGCTCTGTATTCCGGAAGAATCCTCCCTGCCTGACGCATTAACCAGACCGGTACTCTTTCGGTCTTTTCGCCCCTCGCTGCTCTCAGGAGCAGATCGTTTTTTAACATCATGGCACAAAACTAATGCTTGTTCGCAAAAGGATCGTTTCCATCTGCAAAAAGCCATTGCTGGACGCAGAATGGTATTTCTCTAATAGCGTGGTTATGAAATCTTTTCAATTGAATTTCAATCCATTTTGCTAAAACAGAAAAAATAAATTCCTTTGGCTCCACGCAAACAAACCATACTAAAAAATGAAAACACTGGTAGCCATTCTAAAAATTCTGTTTGGAGTGATTCTCCTTATTCTGGTCATCACCTTTTTTCTTCCATCAAAAATTCATGTTGAACGAACCGGATTGGTGAAATCGTCTCCTGAAACAACGTATCAGCTGATCAATAACCTGGAAGACTGGAACAAATGGTCGCCCTGGCACAGGCTTGATCCCAATATGAAAATTACATACGGTGCATCCAAAGAAGGGAAAGGTTCATTTTACGAATGGAAATCTGCAGACGATCAGGTTGGGAACGGAAAATTGACCATTTCGGAAGCCAAACCGGTTGAATACATCAAAACCGAAATGAACTTCATGGACAACGGAACCGCAACCGGGGAATTTTTCCTTCGTCCGGTTGAAGGCGGTACGGAAGTGAAATGGACGATGGACTCAGACATGGGAATGAATCCAATTGGTAAAATCATGGGACTGTTTATGGATAAATGGGTTGGTGGAGACTATGAAAAAGGCCTTCATTATCTGGATTCTGTTTCTCAGTTACAAAAACCAGCTACAACCAAAATGGATCTGGAGTTGAGTCGTGTGGAAGCGATGAAACTGATGCTCATCAAAGGCACAGCGACAGAAGCTGAAATTGGCAAAGTGCTGGAAGGAATTTTCGGTAAACTGGGAGAACTGGCCGTAAAAGAAGGTCTGACTATTTCCGGTGTTCCTGTTGCGTTTTATGAAGACCCTGCTAACGGCTCCTACACCTTCGAAGCCGGATTTCCAATCAGCAGTAAGCCAGCCAAGGCACTTCCAGCGGACGTTATCTACAAGGAAACACCTGCCAGTGAAGCAGCTGTTTGCCATTTTACAGGTGATCCGAAAATCACTCCGGAGGCTTACCAGAAACTAATCGGGTATATCAAAGAGAAAGGCAAAACGATGGCAGGTGGTCCGATGGAAAAGTATCTTTCTGATGGAGACCAAAATTCGAAAGATATGGTGATCGACATTATCTGGCCGGTTCAATAGGTTGAAAACAAATGATTTCAGAAGCCCGTTCTTAGTGACGGGCTTTTTTATTTCCTTTTTTGGCAGGAATGATTCTTCTTGTCATCAACTTTTCTATTTTGCTTAACCTTTCTCCAACCAGAAACAACCAATGAAGAAACGATTACAGATTGTATTCACTTTCCTTTCTCTTCTGGCATCCCATTCAATATTCGGGCAGCTGGAATTTATTGAAAACAAGGGCCAGTGGCCGGTTTCTTATGGTTTGAAAGCGAAACTCACGCATGGAGAATTCTGGCTTTCGGGTAACAAAGCCGCCTTTGTGTTAACTGATTTTGGGACCGGAGAAACCGATCCTAAAAAACATGTCCACGCAGATCCGGAAAAAGCACGCCATCATTTCTATACGATGGAATTTGTTGGCTCTTCCAAACAAGCAACACTCACAGGCGAAGTCCGAAAAAGTCATTACCACAACTATTTCGTTTCAAAAAACCCGAAAGACTGGCACTCCCATGTGGCACTTTTTGAAGCTGCTCGTCAACAAAACCTGTATCCAGGGATTGATTTGTTCTGGAAAGAAGAAAAAGGGAATCTGAAGTATCAGTTTGAACTCAGAAAAGGGGCCAGTCCGTCCGCCATTGCCATTCAATATTCCGGTCTGGATAAAATCAGTCTGATCAACGGAAATCTGGTCCTGAAAACCAGTATAGGGATCATTACCGAAAAGAAACCGGTGGCCTGGCAGGAAATCAACGGACGGAAAATTCCGGTATCCTGCCTGTTTGAAATCAAAAACGGAAATAAAGTAGGATTCCGCTTCCCTCAGGGATACAATCACAATGCTCCACTGATTATTGACCCGGTACTGGTATTCTCGAGTTTCTCAGGTTCAAGAAGCGATAACTGGGGAATGACCGCTACCTACGGTGAAAACGGAACAGCCTACGCTGGTGGTATCTGCCTCGGAACCAAATTTCCCACAACGCCCGGTGCTTACTCATCTCATTTTTCAGGTGACAGCACAGGCACAAACATTTATGCAACATACGACATCAGCATCCTGAAATTCAGCGGAAACGGTAGCCAATTGTTGTACGCCACTTATTTGGGCGGCAGTGAGGCAGAATCGCCTTCGTCCATGGTGGTGGATAAAAACAACAATCTGGTCATTCTTGGTGTGACGGGTTCAAATGACTATCCGGCCACTTCCGGTGCATTTGATGAAAGCTTCAACGGCGGTCAGAATGTTGCACCATACGGACCAGGAGAAAGCATCGTTCGGTTCCGGACAGGATCAGACATCGTGATTACCAAGTTTTCTCCGGATGGTTCACAATTGATCGGATCCACATTTTTCGGTGGCGCATTGAATGACGGGATCATCACCCTATCTGCTCCAGGAACCAGTGCCCTGGTAAAAAACTACGGAGATGCTTTCCGGGGAGAAATTGCAGTGGATACGGCCGGCCGGATCTACATTGCTTCGCACACCCAAAGCACCAATTTCCCGGTCGTTCAGGCCATTCAAACGACGAAATCCGGCAGCTTCGACGGTATTTGTGCAAGACTAAGTCCGACATTAACAAACCTGGAATTTTCTACATTTCTGGGCGGAAACGGTGACGATGGAGCGTACTCGCTTCAGGTAAGCAACGAGGGGAAAATCTTTGTCAGCGGGGGTACCACCAGCACCAATTTCAGAACAACCACCGGAACCATTAAACCAACATTTGGTGGAACAGTAGACGGATTTGTATGTTCATTCACGCCTGGTCTTGGTCTCGCCGGCTATAGGGGTACCTACATTGGCACCAACAACTATGACCAGGCTTATTTTATACAACGGGACATCAAAGGAAATGTCTATTTATTTGGCCAGACACTTGGTAATTACCCGGTTACTGCCAATGTTTATTCCAACGCAAACAGCAGCCAGTTTATCCACAGTCTCAATGCCACCCTGGACACCACCCGGTTTTCAACTGTTTTCGGTACGGGACAATTAGAGACAAACATTTCTCCGACTGCCTTTCTTGTGGACGATTGCGGCCAGATTTATTGCTCTGGCTGGGGAGGAAGCACCAACAACATTGGTGGCTATTCGAATGGCTTTACCGCGGGTATGCCTACAACACCTGGCGCCTACAGCCGGAACTCAGACGGCTCTGATTTTTACATTATGGTTCTGGCTAAAAATGCTCAGTCGCTGAGTTTTGCGACCTATTTTGGCGATACAGCCAATAATGGAAACGGAGACCATGTTGACGGTGGGACCAGTCGGTTCGACAAACGAGGAATTGTGTACCAATCTGTTTGTGCCGGATGCGGTGCGCAATCCAGTTTCCCGACTACTCCGGGTGTGGTTTCAAACACCAACCGCTCGAACAATTGCAACAACGCTTTGTTCAAATATGACTTCTCTCTTCTCAAAGCAAGGTATCAGCCATCTGCTTTGCAAGGCTGTGCTCCTTTGGCTGTAGATTTCAATTCACAATCAGTATTTGCCAGCAGCTATCAATGGGACTTCCAGGATGGGCCGATTGTCACGACAAGTTTTGATACCATCCGGCATGTCTTTGATTCGGCTGGTACCTACCAGGTAAAACTGCTGGCCATCAATCCGGAAGCCTGCCCGGGAACAGATTCCATTACCCGGACAATCGTAGTTCAGGATGTTCCTGCGTTTGAAGGAGACAGCATCAGTTTTTGTTCTTTGAACGATACCCTCAGTCTTCCCACTCTTCCATCCGGAACGTACAGCTGGAGCTGGGTTCCTTCACAGTTTCTTGATACTGATTTTATGCCATCGGTTAAGGTGCAGGCTCCCAACCAGTCGGTTGTGTATGAGGCCACAGTATCCAGTTCATTGGGATGCCGGAAGAAAGCCTTGTTTAAAGTTTCCAACGGTGTACTGGCGGCAAAAGCAAAAGCAGATACGCTTCGGGGCTGCAAACCGTTGACCATTCAGTTCCAGTCGGGAAGTTATCAGGCAAAAAAAATCAGTTGGCATTTTGGTGATGGAGATTCGACCCTGAACCTGGCACCGGATAGTATACAATCCCACACATTTTTAAATGCAGGTATTTATAAGGTTCGGTTGAAAGCTGAAAACGACACCACCTGCCGGAAGGAATCGTATGATTCACTGGTCGTGCAGGTGCATGAACTGCCCTATTTTGGAGATACCCTGATCCGCTATTGTGAAGATGGAGCCGTCGTAGTTAAAGCTGCTACCAACAAAGGAGTAAAATTTGCCTGGAGTCCCGCCAATGTACTGAATGATTCCACGTTGGCTCAGCCTCAGATGGCAGTGGCAGTTGCACAGGTATTTTCGCTCACGATTGTCGATTCCAATCAGTGTTCCGCCTCCGCAAAAATCGACCTGAGAGATGGTCGGCTTAAAGCGAATCTTGCTCTCACGAGCCAGAGTTTTTGTACACCAGTTAATCTGACGCTCATCAATTCCTCCTTGCATGCTCAGAAAAGCCGTTACATCTGGGACGGTGATTCTACCGAAACAACTGGTACAGATGTTATTCCACTTACCATCACGGAAAGCGGGATCACCCGAATTCGTCTCAAAGTTCTGAGCGATACTGCCTGCCTTGCATTCGACGAAACTTTTCAGGACATCACCCTGGGAGGAATAAAACCTCAGATTCCCATCAACCAGACATTCTGCCCTGGTAATCCATTTCAGGTTTTGGCTGTCAAAAAGCCTGGCTATTCCTACAGCTGGCCGCCTTATGCTCAACCAGGTACCGATTCATCAAAGGTTACTCTTAATCTGGCGAATGACTCTCTGCATTTTGTGATTGGGCTGGCTGATTCGTTCCAATGCCCCGGCAACCAGGAGGTATTTCTATCTCCAGCCAAACCAAAAGCTGAATTTTCACCGGGTTCAAAATTCAATCCCTGCTTCGATATTCTGGACTACCAGCTCAATGCCATTGATCTTCAGGGAACCAATTATTTCTGGACAGTGGATACAACCACAGGTCTGGCAGGGAAATCGATCAAATATCGTTTTCCAGCAAGAGGAACTTATCCAGTACAGTTGATTGCCGATCAAAATGGTTGCCGTGATACCACTTCAGGAACAGTGGTTGTAAATGATCCCTTATTGAACCTGAAAGCTGATTTTGAATTTGTAAAATCATACGACAACTGTCAGGTACTTCCTGGCATTAAAGTAAAGAACACGACCATAGGTGCCGACCAAACCATATGGTCATGGGAAGGAAATGTTTCATTTGACAGAGAACCAACCATTGTGGTCAGAGACCCTATGCATCTTATTCTAAAGCTTTCCGCCTACCAGGGACTTTGTTTGACTGAAACGACAAAAGAAATTGACCTTCAATTTATTACTCCACCCAATATGATTACACGGAATCAGGATGGTGTCAATGATGTCTTTGAGATAGTCAATCTGCCGCCGAACTCAAAAATCGTGATCAGAAACCGCTGGGGCCAGCTGGTGTTTTCATCCGATGACTACCAGAACAACTGGTCTCCACCTGCAGATTTTGGAACCGGATTTTATGAAATGACCCTACCGAACGGGCAATCCTGTAAATCCTGGCTGAAAGTAGCCGAGAATTAGGATGAACTTCCCAATTCCTGAAGGCTTGAAAACAAAACCTGTTCAATTGAGATTGTGAGAAGGAATTTGAAGGGAAACAAGTTGTAGTTTTGCTGACATGGATGAGGAAAAGAGAGTTGCTATAATTGTTGCGGCAGGAAGCGGAAGCAGAATGGGAAGTGCTCTTCCCAAACAATTTCATGAACTGGCCGGAATCCCGCTGGCCATACATCCAGGTCTGAAATTCAGGCAGTTTGATCCAACAATTGAGCTGGTCTATGTTATTTCCATCGGTTCAGCTCAGATTTGGGAGAATCTGCTTCAAACCTATTTTCCTACCGGAGGCTGGCGTTTGTGTATGGGGGGCAAAACACGTTACGAATCGGTTCAGAACGGTGTAAATAGCATCACAAACCCAGATGCCTGGGTGGCTATCCACGATGGGGCCCGTCCCTTTATTGAAAAGGTCCAACTGAATGAAGCCTTCCTCCAGGCAAAACAACTTGGAAATGCAGTATTTGCTGCTCCTGCGAAAGACTCGCTCCGACAGACATTGGATGATGGTACAAGCCGGTTTGTTGACAGGAGCCAGTACTATTGCGTTCAGACACCTCAGATTTTCAGGCAGAGAGATTTATTGCCGGTGTATCAACAGGCTCCGGATGCTCTTTTTACCGATGATGCCACTGTAATGGAGCTGGCTGGCTACCGGATTCATCTTTTCCCGGGACCTTATGAAAACATCAAAGTAACCACACCGGAAGACTGGATTCTGGCAGAACGAATTCTTGAGAAAACCGGTAGGCCGGAATCCCATCTGTGAATCTGAATCCCACTTCACTTCTGGCAGAAGATTTTATCAAAACGAAAGACCGCGATCCGGCAGCCCAGACCTGGATTATTCTTCAACTGGCAATTCCAGTAGTATTGAGCCAGGTAAGTCATACACTTGTTGGACTGGCTGATACCATAATGGTTGGGCAAACCGGAAATGTGACGGCACTTGCAGCCTCGGCATTGGCAAATAATATTTTCTCCCTCGCCATCGTATTTGCTCTGGGCATCTCCTACGTTCTTACCCCAAAAATCTCTGAGTATTTTGCTCAAAAAGAAATAGCAACCTGCAAGTCACTGCTGGTAAACAGTCTGTTGAACAACCTCCTGTGGGCCGTTCTGATTTCGGTTGTTTTGGGATTGCTTCTCCCCTTTTCTGTTTTTCTGGAACAGCCTGAAAACGTAATGGATCAGGCACTTCCGTTTTTCAAGCTTCAGATCTGGAGCCTTCCCGGAATCATGCTTTTTCAGACGTTCCGTCAGTTTTATGATGGTTTAGGCAATACAAAACCGGGAATGGTGGTCAGCATCGCAGCCAATCTTCTGAACGTTTTCATGAATTATCTACTCATTTTCGGAAACTGGGGCTGTCCGGAGTTGGGTTTGTATGGAGCCGGTATTTCCAACCTGGTTGCCCGTTGGATAATGGGTTTTGGAATGGCGGGCTATTTCTACTTCAGTCAATCGGGCTCACAGTGGAAAGATAGTTTTCAGATTTCCAACATCCGGTATCCTGCTTTTAGGTTATTAAACAAGCTTGGTCTGCCTGTTGCCTTTCAGTTCCTGTTCGAAGTGGGTGCCTTCAGTTTTACAGCACTTCTGGTAGGAAGGATGGGAGAATCTGCCCTTGCTTCACACCAGATTGTGATTACACTGGCATCTGTCACGTATATGATGGCAAGCGGATTATCTTCTGCTGCATCCATTCGTGTGGGGCATTTTTTCGGGCTCAAAGACAAGAAAATGATCCTGCTTTCTGGTATACGTTCTTTTCAGATTGTGTCGGTTTTCATGTTTTGCACCGCTATATTGTTCCTGTTTTTCCGAAATGATATTCCCATGCTGTTTATCCGAAATCAAACAGTGGCCGACACCGGTGCAGAACTTCTGATCATTGCCGGTTTCTTTCAATTGAGTGATGGTATTCAGGTAATCGGACTCGGTTGCCTGAGAGGATTGTCGGATGTATTGGTCCCGACCATTATCACTATGTTTGCGTATTGGGTTGTGGCTATTCCGTTTGGCTATTATCTTGGCTTAACACTTCACATGGGGCCGGCTGGAACCTGGTGGGCTTTGTGTGCCGGGCTTTCGGTTTCAGCAATTTTTATGTTAATTCGTTTTTTATCTCTGAGCAAATCCCTTTTATTTTCAGAAAATGATGCACCAGCTTAACCCTGTTTACGGTTTTTTGAAACTCGCCTTTTTCTTATACTTCCTTAGCACAGCGGTGGTGTTCGGGCAGAGAAAAATTGTCAAAACCATCGCAGGAAGCACAGATCCGATCGATGGACCAAACCTTGCCACCTTATTCGGAAGCGCCTGGCAAATCAAAACAAGGGATACACTGGCTTTTATTTCTGACAACGATTATGGGGCCATCCGGCTGATAAACATTAAAAGAAGAACCATCAAAACCTTGCTCACCAACCAGCCCAAAGTAGCAGGTCTGGCATTGAGTAATACCGGAGATTCTGTTTTCTTTTCCACCAATGGAAACATGCTGAATATGTACCGCCGCAGTACCGGGCAGCTTTTTCATCTGGACACCCTTCCTGAAACGGAAATAGATGCCATTGAATGCAGCCGGAAAGGACAACTCATTATCGGCAGCGGTGGCGGGCACCGTGTTCTTCTCCGAAACATCAACGGAACATATACAGTACTTGCCGGAAAACTGGGAGTAGCCGGAACACTGGATGGACTGGACACCCTTGCACGATTCAACAAAATTTCCAGTTTACTTTTTAGTCACACAGAAGACACCATTTACATTTCCGATCGGTTTAACAGCAAAATCAGAAGGCTGATCCGGTCTACCCGGCAGGTAACCAGCCTTCCGGTGAATGGTTTGCTCGGACCCAGGCAACTGGCATTTACAAAAAGGAAGGATACTCTTCTGATTGCAAATTCATCCGGACATACAATTCACCGATATCCGATCAAAGCACTCGCCGGACAACTTTGGTGCGGTGCAGCTGCTACCCTGGGATATGTGGACGCTGCATTGACCACGAGCCGGTTTAATTTTCCAATGGGAATTGCACGCTGTGATTCCGGCTGGCTTGTCTGCGACAACACAAACCGGAGAATCCGGTTGATTTCATTCAAAGGCCAGGTCAAAACTTTCGCCGGAGCAGGTGTAATGAGCGACGGCCCTGGAGTGCTGAGCCGGTTCAATACACCCTATGATATTGTAAAACACCCCTTAAAAGACACCATTTACATTACAGACCAGAACAATCACTGCATCCGGATGATGGACCTGAGAACCAACATTATCACGACAGTGGCCG
This sequence comes from Catalimonadaceae bacterium, assembly GCA_036759185.1. Lineage (GTDB taxonomy): Bacteria > Bacteroidota > Bacteroidia > Cytophagales > Flexibacteraceae > CAMDMI01. Next base: position 10,844 of record DAIOVD010000025.1, read on the forward strand.
GAAACGGAACATCCGGAAATGTCAATGGTATTGGATCTGTGGCCCGGTTGAACAGGCCAACGAATATGGCAATGAACACAAACGGAGATACGTTGTTTTTTGTGGAACCCTTTGCCAACAAAGTCAAAATGCTTCTCACCAAAACCAACGAAGTAAAATGGTTTGTCGGAAGCGACACAGCTGGATATGTTGACAAACCGGTTGGCAAATTTGCCCGGTTTAATAAACCACAGGACCTTTCAATTCACGATGGATACATGTACATCGCTGATGCCTTCAACCACAAAATCAGGCGAGTAAACCTGAAAACCTCGGCTGTAACCACTTATGCAGGTTCAACAGGCGGTTTTGCAGACGGCACGTTACTGGCGGCTAAATTTAACCGGCCCAGCACACTGGAATGGGTAGATAATCGTTTGTTCATCGGTGAAGATGCCGGTCTCCGGATCAGAGTGATTCACGAAGCAAACGGAACCGTAAAAAACTGGGCAGGCAGTGGCAACATCGGCACAATAGATGGTTTTGGCGCAGCCGCCCGATTCAGAGGAATTTTCAAGCTCTCGTATGACCAGGTGGACAAACGACTTTTTGTTGCAGGGTATCTCAACGAAGGTATTTGCCGTTATGTTCAAACCGACACCAACTGGGTAGGCACCTTTATCGATTCCATCGGTTTCCGCGATGGTGAATTCAACAAAGCAAAATTTACCGGACCATTGGGTTTCTGGGTTGATGCGGCCAATACAAGGATCCTTATGACGGATGCCAATAACCAACGGCTTCGGGAAATAAAATGGTATCCCAATACGGCTCCAACCTGCACTTTTGATACAACTTCCATTTCGGTCAGGGAAGAGGTTCTTTTTCCGAATATTGGCGGAGTGGCAACCAATGTTTCGGTCGGTATAACCAAAGGCGATACTTTGCAAACCTATAGCTTTTCCGTTTCAGGGTTGCCCCCAGGTAAAATTCAAACAGCATCCATCAACCCCAATGGAAGTCTGAAATTCCAGGGAATGCATGATTCTACAGGTATTGTGATGCTGAAAGTAATATTGAAAGACAATGGTGGAACTGGAGGAGGAGGGACTGACACCACTGTTTATTACAAAAAAGTGACCATCATAGGAGTAAATGATGGCCCCATCATCGAGGTTCGGAACGATACATCCTGGAACAATGCGCCACGAGTTTTCAATAATTTTTTCATTAAGCGAACACCCGGACCCAATGATGAAAACTTACAAAGCATTATAAGCCAATCCATTCAGGTAAATCTTCCGGAGTTATTTTCCGTTCAGCCGTTTATTGATTCTCTCAAGCTGAATTACACACCACTTCCAGGTGCAATAGGTGTAGTCAATGCATACCTCACCACAAAAGATAACGGAGGCACTTTTGCCAGTGGAGTTGACAGTACCATCACCCCTTTCACCATTACCATTGCCGATCTGGTTGGAATAAAATCAACTGTTCTGCAACACCTGATTGTGGTTCCAAATCCTGCCAGAGAATCCTTCCGAATACTCAATCTTCCGGCCGATTGCCCAAAAATTCAGCTTATCAACTCCCTTGGACAATTGGTAGCAGAATATCCTGTGGATCAAAGTCATCCGCAATGGAAAATTCCACCACACTTAAAAGGACTGTACCTCATAAAATCAACTGGGTCCATTCCAGGAACTTCTTCCATTCTGATCCAATAATTATTTTCCAATTCCATAAAGTGCTGTTCACTTCCCCTGAAAAGTCTGCCATATTTGCACCGAAATAATCTTTTATGAAAGCAGGTGTAATTGTATTTCCGGGTTCTAATTGTGATCAGGATCTGGTCGATGCATTGAAAATGAGCGGAGTTGGAAAAGTGGCGAAACTCTGGCACAAACAATCGGACCTGGAAGAATGCGATGCGATTTTTGTTCCGGGTGGATTTTCATATGGAGACTACCTTCGGTCTGGTGCCATTGCCCGGTTTTCACCTATTATGAAGGAAGTAACCCGATTCGCTGAAAAAGGTGGAACTGTAATGGGCATATGCAATGGCTTTCAAATACTTACAGAGGCAGGACTTTTACCGGGAGCACTTCTCCGAAATCAGAATCGTCTTTTTATCTGCGATTATGTATCGCTAAAAGTGGCCAGCAACCAATCAGCCATCACATCCAATCTGCCTCAAAATATGACTCTCCGGATACCGATTGCTCATGGTGAAGGAAGGTTTTATGCTCCTGCTGATGCTTTGAAAGAACTCGAAGACAACGATCAGGTATTGTTCCGGTATTCTGGTGAAGGAACCGGGTACAACCCCAACGGTTCATTGAATGACATCGCCGGCATCACCAACAAAAGCCGGAATGTTTTTGGTATGATGCCACACCCTGAGCGGGTGACGGATCCCAGACTGGGGCCACACGATGGAAAACGATTATTTGAGAATTTGATTGCCAGTCTCAATTAAAGAGAGTTGGCACCAAAGCTGAACTATTGACTACCAATGACGAAAACATTACAAACGATCCAGGAAATTCAGGAACCGATAACAGCGGAACTGGCATTGTTTGAAAAGAACTTCAAAGAACAGATCAGGAGCAAGATCTTTCTGCTCAATACCATCACCAATTACATTGTCAAGCGAAAAGGGAAGCAGATCCGGCCTATGTTCGTTTTCCTTTCAGCCATGGCCTGCGGTGGAATAACCGCGGCTTCTCACCGCGGAGCTGGGCTGATCGAATTGCTGCACACCGCCACTCTCGTACACGACGATGTGGTAGACGACAGTAATTACAGACGTGGATTTTTCAGCATCAACGCACTCTGGAAAAACAAAATTGCCGTCCTTGTTGGCGACTATCTGCTTTCGCGGGGGTTGTTGCTTTCGGTGGACAACGGCGATTTCAATCTTCTCAAACTGGTGTCAGAAGCAGTGAAAGAAATGAGCGAAGGAGAATTACTCCAGATCGAAAAGGCCCGTCGGCTCGACATTACCGAAGATGTGTATTACGACATCATTCGCCAGAAAACCGCCACTTTGATTGCCTCCTGTTGTGCAGTTGGTGCGGCATCTGCCGGATCTTCCCCGGAAACCATTCAACGGTTGAAAGAATTCGGAAGCCTTACCGGCATGGCATTTCAGATTAAAGACGATTTATTTGATTACGGTTCCGACGATGTGGGCAAACCACTGGGTATCGACATCAAAGAAAAAAAGATGACCCTGCCCCTCATTTTCGCATTGAACCAAAGTTCCTGGTGGGAAAAAAGGACCATCATCAATATCGTCAGAAACCAATCGGACAAACCCGATAAAGTACGGGAAGTGATCCAGTTTGTAAAAGAGAAAGGCGGGCTTGAATATGCCACAAACGTGATGAACGACTTCGCAAAAAAAGCGATTGACCTTTTGAGCGAACTTCCTGCCAGTCTGGCCCGCAACCATTTACAGGGTCTGGTCGAATTTACCATCAACCGAAAAAACTAAACTGTGGAGGACCAGAATTTCCGCAAACGCTCGATGAGTGAACTCAACCGCCTCAGCGAGGAAGCTATTTCACAGGAAACCAAATCCCCCTTTGTGTTTGTGCTCGATAGTATCCGGAGTCTCAATAATGTGGGTTCCGTTTTCCGGACGGCCGATTCTTTTTCTGCCACCCACATTTATTTATGTGGTGTGACCGGCACTCCTCCACACCGGGATATCAACAAAACAGCGTTGGGCGCCACCGAAACTGTTGCCTGGAGTCATTTTCCTTCCATTGAAAATTGTCTGGAAAAACTAAAAGAAGAAGGCTATTTCATCTATGCCATCGAACAAACCCATGGCAGTATCGATCTGCACCATATCCATTTTGAGGCTGACAAAAAATATGCATTTATCCTTGGAAATGAAGTTTCCGGTGTTTCAGACGAGGCCCTGGATCTGGTGGATGGAGTGATTGAAATTCCTCAGTTTGGCACAAAGCACTCCCTGAATGTTTCGGTGACGGCGGGCATTATTGCCTGGCACTATGTGAACCAGAAACTAAGTCAGAAGTAAAAAGTTAAAGGTCAAAAAAGTAGGTAGTAGCTGGAAATTTGGAATCAGGAGTTAGTATTCAGGAATCAGGAGCCAGGAGGAACGGGGCACCATCAGAGCCAAGCCTGAAATCAAGTAGAACCGAATTTTCTTCAATCTAAAAAGTTAGGGACCAGGAAAGGAAGTTGTATTCTGAATGGGCGAATTCCGAAGAATTGGGTCCAGGGAAAAAACCGATTAAAATGATATTTTGCTATTTGTTTCCAGAATCAAAAAAATCATTTATTGGTTACAATTTCCTTCGCAAAACTTTTGAAAAAAAAATGTTTTTGATTTTTGGAACCAGAATCAAAAAATAACAAAACTGGTTACAAAATCACGAGAATCATTTTGAGAAAAAATGAAGGGATTGAAGATTCATTGTGTTGGATTAAGTGTCGAATTCTAATTGCAGAAACCTGCACATTGATTTTCATTCCTTTTTCTGTCTGACATGCAAATTCAAGATTTGCCAACGCACGAACGCAGTCTGAAGACATACAACCAACATCGTTAAAAACGGTCAACGTTATTCAGGCATTGACAAACTCTTAACCCTTAACTCATAACCACCTCAAAAGCCGTACAAATACGTTTCCGTCAGATATTTGAGGCTGGCTTTTGTGGCATCGAGCGGACTTATTTTCGTTACCGGCGTCTCTTCGGTTTCCAACATGCACCAACCTTTGAAACCCGCTTTTTTTATGGCCGACAGTACGGCATCAAAATCGATCCGGTTGCCTTTCCCTAAAATCGTAAACTGATAATTGTATTCTTTCTTTCCCTGATGGCCGGGTTTCGGACTCATCACATCTTTCAACTGAAGGAGCCGTATTCTTTTTTTGTATTGCGCAATCGCCTTCGAAGGATCGCCACCCGCCTGTGCAAAATGTGCCACATCGAAATAAAGTCCCACGAGTTTTGGATTGGTTGCCGACATCAATCCATCCAGTTCCGAGGCTGTCTGGCAATATTGGTGCATCTGGTTTTGGAGAACCAATCTGACACCTTCCTTCTTCACCAATTCTCCCACAGCATTCAGACTTTCTGCCAGGCCTTTCATTTTATCGGAACCGGGAGGATAGGCATCCCGCTTTGGTGTGGTGACGGCCAGAAATTTTCCACCGATCGCTTTCACAAACCGGGCTTTCTGTACCATCAGTTCCAGAAACCGTTTATCACTGACGGCATCCCAGGGAATTTCACCTGACGACAAAACTGGAACCTTCAAATTGTTTTTCGCCAGTATGGCTTTGAGCTCCTGTGGCTTGTCCTTCCAGACTACAAATACATTGCTGCGGACGGATACTCCTTTTAGTTTTAGTGTGGCTGCATCTTCAAACCCTTTCAGATAATCGTCGCTCCATGCAGCAATGGCCACACCCCATTTTACTTTAGGCTTTGGCTTCCCGGAACCGGCGAAAACTGAAATCGAAAACAATGTCCATCCCAAAAGGACCAGGCACCAGGCCGGAATACATTTCTGTGTGTTCATGTGAGTGAGTTGGACAAAATCCGGATCAAATCCGTCCTTGAATCCATCGTTGGTTCAATAGTAGGGAATAATCAACAAAATTGCGAACCGCTGCTTCAAAGGCCGGGTGCCCAATAAATTCAGCTTCTTCGTTCAGGTTTTTAGATGCCTCATGGACTTCCAGAATTTTGGGAGAGATGATGCTGAATTCGTCCAGAAAACTGATCACTTTTGACAATACTTTATTGATATCAAGAGCGGGTTGCCTCCCGCCTCTTCCGGAAGAAACTCCTACGGAAGCAATCACTTTATCGTGAAACAAATGCCGGAAATCGGAGCCGCATATGCGGTCAAATAAGATGAGAAGTTCTGCATTGGCTGTCCAGTTGTATTCGGGACTGCATAGAAAAATAAGATCGGCTTTTTCCCATTCACTGATCAGCTTTTCCTGAAAGGGAGAAAGTGCATTTCGTTTAAAACTGCCTTTTCCAATGGTCGGAATATCAAATGCATCAAAATCCACCACTGTTACATGGTTTGTTTCCGGACGGGCCCGCAGAATTTTCAGAAAGTATTGACAAAAGCGAAACGTGAGGCTGTTCTGTCGTGGAGATGCGGAAACGATGAGGATGTTCATTTCTGATTAAACCGAAAGGCACTTGTTTGGTTTAATTCTGAAGATGATGGGTATCGTTTTCCAGCTCGATGGTCCAGTTTTGGCCGTCAAAAGAGAGAATGTATAAACAGAGATTGGAGTGCAGAAAGGTCTCCATTTCAGTGAGGCTTTTCTTCATCAAAAGACAGAGCAAAATCCTTAGGGCCCGTCCATGAATGCACATCAGGATAGTTTTAAAATCGGTCTGAAGGAGATCTTCAACCGCCAGTTTCATTCTGGAGGCAACCATATTGGGCGATTCTCCTTTATCAAACGACCGGTCCAGTAGTCCGGCTTTCCAGTCGCTGAGCATGGAATTGTAGATTTTCTGTTCCGAAGGATCGATGCGGGTCCCGTCTTTTACACCCCAGGAAATCTCATTCAGATTTTTCACCGGGTAATGTGGAACTCCTTTCCTGAGAAAACCATCCACACTTTGCCATGTCCGGATCAATGCGGATGTAAACACCGCATCAAATGGAATGTGACGATAAGCCATAAAAAAATCGGCTGCCTGTTGCATTCCGGTTTCGTTTAAGGGTGCATCAAGCCCACTGCCCTGAATAATATGATGTCGGTTGGGTTCTGTCTCTCCGTGCCGTATGATGTAAAGTTTTTTCACGTTCCGTCCGATCTTTCGTGGGCAAATCTACCTGCGAAAATCCGCTTATCCATAAGTTCTCCTATATTTGCGGCTCAATACTGGAAAAGCATATGTCAATGGAAATGGTCTCCTATCTGTTTTTTATCGGCCTTTTTGCCGCCACATTCATTGTGGGCAAATGGCTGGATAATTCAGACAAGGCTCGCAACTAATTTACGACTTACATAAAATCGTAAGGCTTCATTTTGAAGCCTTTTTTTTTGCCTGAAATTATGATCCTGCCCCTGGTAACGAACAGGGGATTCCGTCCTATAAGGAGATGGCAAAATTAGCGGACCAGCTCCGTCAGCGGGAAAATCTTTCCAACCCGAACGCCTTTTTCACTCATCTCAAGTATGGCGCATTCATTCAATGGATCGTGTTCGAAAAACAGTGTCCACTCTTCTTTCAAAGCCCTGTCAAAAAACCGGGTCTTGTCTGCCAGGGTTTCCAGCGGCCGCATGTCGTAACCCATAATATACGGCATTGGAACATGATGGACAGAAGGAAACAAGTCAGCACAAAACACAAGCTTCATCTTTTCGCTTTGAATAACAGGCAGAATCATGGCTTCGGTGTGTCCGTATACCCGGAACAATTCCATCCAGGGCCAGGGAGAATTCTCGCCTTCGGGAAGGAAATTCAAAAGGCCCAGTTCCTGCATCGGAAGTAAATTCTCTTTCAGGAAACTGGCCTTTTCACGGGCATTCGGTTTGATGGCCCAGTTCCAGTGCTTTTCATCCACCCAGTATTTCGCATTGGGGAAAACAGGAGCAAATCCGGTTTCTGTCCGTGCAATACTGCCGCCGCAGTGATCAAAATGCAGATGGGTGTGAAACACATCGGTGATGGATTCAGGTGAATACCCAGCTTCTTCCAGTGATTTTTCAAGACTGTGATCGCCATGCATAAAGTAATGCGAAAAGAATTTGGCGTCCTGCTTATTGCCCATTCCGGTGTCGATCAGCAGGCGGGTATCCCCGTCTTCAATCAACAGGCAACGCAATGCCCAGGAGCACATATTGTTTTCATCGGCCGGATTGAGCTTGTTCCAGATTGATTTTGGAACAACGCCAAACATGGCTCCACCATCAAGTTTAAAGTTGCCGGCGTGGATAACAGATATTTTCATTTGGAACTGGTGTATGACAATTTAAAAGTTAAACGATGGATCAGGCTTCCGACAAACGCTGCCGGACAACTTCAAACAAGGCGATACCCGTTGCAACACTCACGTTCAGGGAACCAATTTTACCTGCCTGAGGGAACTTTGCTTCATGGTGAACTTTTCGTAACAGAAATTCTGAAATACCATCTTCTTCCGATCCCATAACCATGGCAACCGGACCCGTCATCGGCAAATCAAACACGGTTTCATTACCCTTTTCCGTGACGGCAACTAAGGTAAGACCACTGTCATTGAGGAAATTCAGTGTTTTGCCTAAATCCCGTTCCCGGCAAATGGGAATATGATTGAGCGCACCAGCTGAGGTTTTCATCGCATCGTCATTGATCTGAGCAGCTCCCTTTTCAGGTACTACAATCGCATGAACACCAGCGCATTCGCAGGTACGGGCGATGGCACCAAAATTTCGCACATCCGTGACACGATCAAGGATCAGGATAAATGGTACCACACCTTGTTCAAAAAGCAGTGGGACCAGATGTTCGATTTTCTGATACACAATCGGGCTCACAAACGCCACCACACCCTGGTGCATTTTCGGTGTTACCCGGTTGAGTTTTTCCACCGGCACCACCTGATATGGTATTTCCCTTGTGCGACAGGCCTGCACCATATCGATTCCTTCCTGCCGGTTGAGCAGTTCGCGGTTGATCAGAAGTTTTTCCACTTCTTTATCTGATTTGAGCAATTCGGCCACGGGATGCAACCCGATCACGATGTTGTTTGAGGTAGGTGCAGGTCTTGAATAGCCCTGTTGTCTTACCGGTTTATAACTCCTTTTCTCCATAACTCCACTACGCCATACCAGACGCGATCATATTCATTGTAACGTTTTAATTCCCAGACATTGGGATCTTTATCTGCCGGACGGCGGGTAAAGTAAAATACGGTATTTTCTCCTCCCACTGTCTTATCGTACTGCCAGATTTCGGAATCCAGATTCCGGTACACGATGGGTGGTTGTCCGTAAATAGCCATCACCATTCCCCGATCGGTTTTCCAGCCTGCTTTGTGGGAGGAAAACAGCCGGTTGGCGTCTTCAATATTTTCAAAATAACGACGGATCATTTTCCTGGCCTGGTCTTTCTGGCTGCTGATTTTCAACCAGAACTGATCCAGGGCAAGTTTTTGATTGGAAGCCTCCATCAGATTCTTCCGTTCTTCCCGGGTGCTGATGTAAATCATCGGGTCAATCAGCTCTGTTGGTTTGGTTACCATAGGAAAAAAGGACGGCGCCACCATAAATCCGAAACCTGTTTTGGGCTCCTTACCGGAAGGTAGAAAATAATACCCTGACTGTGAAAAAACAGTGAGTTCATTCATTTCGGTCTTCACCGGATACGACTCCTCAAAATCGTGGCCTGATGTTGGGATGGCCGCCATCGGGGGCAGAGCTACGGAAGCATTAAACGGGTGAAATTCCATTTCGCTCCCGTTAAAGCCAAAATTAAACGTGCGGAGAACGACGGTATCGCCTGTCCGGATATACGGTTCAAAAACAGGAATTCTGCCTTTGGAAGTAAACAAACAAGCCTGATAGTCGCCTGATTCTGATGCCTTTTTCAGTGGAAGGTCAAACACAAAATCTTCCTGTGAAAACCGCTCTTTCACATGCAGTTCAAACAATCGGTTCTTTTCTGACTTTGGCACCTTCACCAGCAAAACCAGCGGATTTACGGACGGCGCCACCCTTTCAGACGGATGCAAGGTATCACCTGCCAGTTTTTTATTCGATTCGTAACCAGGTGTAACGCGGTAAAGCATGTGGTACTTCTCCCAAACTGCCAGGTGGTTTTTCAATCCTTCCAGCTTTTTGAACTGAATCTGAATGAAAACCTGAAGGTCTTCCCCAGATTCCAGCACCCTGAACTGCACATTTAACGGCACATTCCGGTTATACAAATATGCCTGATTGATTCTGGCGACGGGTTTGTACTCGTTGCAGGCGGTCAGCCATCCCAACGATACCGTCAGAAAAAAAAACAGCCGGACTGTGGCAAACCGTACACCAAAGAATTTCAAAACGTTGCAAAGGTATTTCAATCAGCCAAAAAAAAAGGCCGGAGACCCGGCCTTTTACAAAAGAGTGCGATTTTATTTGCCCAGCTTGTAGGTGAGGCCAACGGCCAGCACGTATTTAAACTGAATCCGGGGTCCGACGTGACCGTCCGTCTGTACGATTTTGATGTCATCATCATATATCAGGTTGGTATTAAAACTCACCTGAACCAGCTTGTTTACTGACATGAGAATGGCATTATCCCAGAAAATATCAATTAGTTCCGGAGTTTTATAATTCATGAAAAGGTTGAGGTTGGTCTGGTAGTTGATATTCTCCATGAGTTTGTACTTGAACGATGTATTAACATAAGCACCAAACTCAGAACGGGTCATCTTTCCCGGATCCACTCCATATGCACCTGCATCACTCAAACCCTTGTCTCCAACGATGGTCACTTTCGACGTGAGTGGCGAAATCATGGCATAAAATTTTTCACCGTTTTTATATTCAAAACCGATGGAACTCACCAGAAACGCCGGAGAAAGGAAATCCGAAATAAACTGATCGGTGATGGTATCGGTCACACCATCTGCTTTTTTACCGGCCACATCGTATTTATAACCTTTGTCGAACTGGGTACGAAAATCGACCAGGCCAGCAAATCCCCAATGCTTATTGAGCGACCGGGTGTATTTGGAAGTAAAAATCAACCGGTCATCGGATTTGCGCAGTTTGGGTGTTGATCCATCCTGACCACCACCCAGCCTTGTAATGCCATAGCCCATATCGAGGAGATTGTTCCAGCGATTGGATCCGTTGACATAGTTGGCGTAACCAGTAAAGAGTCCTGTCAATGTGAGGGCATCCTGTCCCCCACCCTGCCAGTTTTTCAAACCGGTCATTGTGAAATTAGCACCCACCGTACCACCAAATTTCCAGTGTTTGGAAGAATCAGGATTGGCATCAATGGTCTTCACTTTCATTGCATTTTCAACATCTGCCTTATTGAGCTCATTTACGTTCTGGGCACAAAGAGATGTGGCTGCCAGCAAAGGCAGTATCAGTAAAACTTGCTTCATGGAAGGCCTGAATTAATTGCGCTTTAACAGATCGCGGATTTCTCCCAATAAAACTTCCTCTCTTGTTGGAGCCGGAGGCGCAGGAGGAGTGGCAGGAGCAGCTGCCTCGTCTTTTTCCATTTTGCTTTTAGCAGCGTTCATTCCCTTAATGATGAGGAACAGGACGAATGCAACAATCACAAAATTGATGGTAGCAGAAAGGAACATTCCGTACTTCACAGAACCCATTACGGTAAGGTCTTCCAGTTTGGTAAGGTGAGCTGCTTCCAGTGCTGGTTTCAGCAACAAAGGTGTGATCACATCGTCGATCAATGAACTGACAATTTTCCCAAAAGCCCCCCCGATGATAACCCCGATGGCCAGATCGACCACATTGCCACGCATGGCAAACTCCTTAAATTCAGAAACAAAACCCATAATCGAATTATTAAAATTTTTGAACGATGGGCAAATGAGCATTTTCTGAAGCAGAAATGCAAAAAATCGATGCGGAATCCCAAGCACCGGAACTTCAGAATAATTGTCCTGGGTCCAAAATGAATGGCCTGATACCAAAAATGGAATAGGTAACATTAATCAGTTATCGACTTGGTTATGATCAGAAATGGCAATTCCCAATATTCCTGTTTGTATCTTTGAACCATTGGAATGCGTCTACAGCATTTTGGTACTTTATGAAGCAAAATCTGAATACCTCCCTTTCAGTCTTTCTCATTCTCTCTGTTTTATTTTTCGCTGGATGCGGTAAAAAAAGAGAACAAACCAAGCCCCGGTTGTCTGATATTTCGGAATCGGTGTACGCTTCAGCCAGGATAAAGGCTCTTGACCAGTACACCATTTTTCCATCCATGAACGGCACTTTGAAAGAAGTAAAAGTGGAAGCAGGAGATACGGTGGCTGAAAATCAGGATCTTTTCCGGCTCGACGACCTTGCATCAAAACTCAATTCCGAAAATGCCCGGCTAGCATTACAACTGGCAGAAGAAAATGCACAGAAAGGCTCGGAAAAAAGGAAGGAACTGGAAATCGCCCTGAACCTGGCCAAAGAGAAATACAAACTCGATTCAGACCTACTGAAACGACAAAAAAATTTATGGTCTCAGGGTGTAGGATCGAAAGCGGAACTGGATCAAAAAGAACTGGCCGCTGAAAATTCAAAATCGAATCTCGAATCGGCCCTGAACCGTCTGGAACAAATCAACACACAACTGACCAACGATCTTCAAAAAGCCCGCAACAATTTCCAGATCAGCCAGAAACAGAATGGGGACTTCATGATCCGAAGTGTGCATAAAGGTCGCGTGTTTGACGTCCTGAAGAAAACCGGAGAAGTCGTCAGTCCGCAGACGCCACTGGCCATTATTGGAGATGCCGGCTCGTTTGTGATTGAAATGGAAGTGGACCAGACCGACATCACCCGGATTCAACATGGACAACTGGTTACACTCACCATGGACAGTTACCGCAATCAGGTTTTTGAAGCGACGGTCACCAAAATTTACCCGATCATGGACGAGCGTTCCCGAACCTTTAAAGTAGAAGCACTTTTCAAACAGACACCACCCGCTTTATACCCGAATCTGACAGCCGAAGCCAACATCATCATTCTTCAAAAATCGAAATCCCTGACCATTCCCCGGAATTATCTCGTGGACGGAAAGTATGTTCTGGTTGGAAAAGACGAGAAAAAGGAAGTGAAAACCGGTCTTAAAGACTACCAGAAAGTCGAAATTCTGTCCGGGATCGATTCATCGACGGTGCTTTTCAAACCCTGATCAATGAAACTGTTCCTGATTCTGGATGTAGCACTTGGTTTCCTGATGGCACGACTCCGTCAGTCGGTTGTGGCAGCGGTTGGAGTCACATTTGGCGTAGCCATGTTCATTGCGCTGGTGAGTTTTATGAGTGGCCTCAACAATCTGTTGGATGGCCTCATTCTCAACCGGACCCCGCATATCCGCTTTTACAACGAGATCAAACCGTCGGCCAGCCAACCGGTGAATCGTTCTCTGTTTTTTCAGGATGCGGAGAATTTTATCCGTTCGGTGAAACCAAAAGACCAGGGCAAAGAGATTTACAACAGCAAAGCAATTTTACAGGCGCTCAAATCGGATCCGACTGTAATCGATGTGGCTCCCAAAGCCGCCACACAGGTTTTCTTTAACACCGGGGTGATTGAAATTGCCGGCATTGTAAACGGCGTGGATATACAAGCAGAAGAAAAACTGTTTCGTTTTTCAGATTATGTGCTCGAAGGCGACATCAACGACATTGCCAATTCGTCCAATTCCATTTTCATCGGGAAAGGAATTGCCGATAAACTGCTGGTCGATATTGGAGATGTGATCCAGGTGACCTCTCCAAAAGGCGACATCAGCAGTCTGAAAGTGGCCGGAATTTTTCAGTTTGGTCTTGCTGAAATCGACAATGTGACATCCTACGCTTCTCTGGCGACAGTACAGAAACTGTTGGTGAAACCGGCTTCCTACATCACTGATATTCAGATCAAACTGACGGATATAAAAAATGCACCAGCCACTGCAGTCGCCCTTTCCAAAGAATTCGGCGTGGATGCTGTCGATATTCAAACTGCCAATTCTCAATTCGAAACCGGCAGCAAGGTGAGGACCATTATATCATACGCCGTAGGAATTACTCTCCTCATTGTGGCGGGTTTTGGGATTTACAATATCCTCAACATGCTGATTTACGAGAAGATGGATTCCATCGCCATTCTAAAAGCAACGGGTTTTTCAGGACGGGATGTGCAGGGTGTTTTCATTTTGTTGTCCCTTATCATCGGATTGGCAGGCGGTCTTTCTGGTCTGGCGGTCGGACTTGGATTGACTGCCATCATCGACAACATTCCGTTTGAAACAGCTTCATTGCCCACCATCAAAACGTACCCGATCGTGTACAGTGGCATCTATTATGTGATTGGCATCACGTTTGCGATGGTGACCACGTTTTTTGCAGGACTGTTTCCTGCAAGGAAAGCAAGCAAACTCGATCCTGTCACCATTATCCGTGGAAAATAACTTGGTAAACATGGAGAATGAACCCGTCCTCAGAACGAAAGGGATTTGCAAATCCTTTTTCGACCCGGTTGAAAATAAGGTATTGAAGGACGTCACATTTCAGATTGAACGAGGATCTTTCTGTTCCATTGTCGGTAAATCCGGCTGCGGGAAATCAACCCTTCTTTATATTCTGTCGACCATGGACACCGATTTTGAAGGCGAATTGTATCTGGACGGACAATCACTTCGTGGCCTGAGCAACATGGAACTGGCCAGGGTGCGCAACGAAAAAATCGGATTTGTCTTTCAGTTTCACTACCTGCTGGACGAGTTTACCGTCCTTAAAAATGTAATCCTGCCCGGCATCAAATTGGGAAAGCTCACCAAAGAACAATTGGAACACGAAGCCATGGGTTTGCTTAAAATAATGGGTGTAGACGATCAGGCCTTGAAGAAACCCAACCAGCTTTCGGGCGGACAAAAACAACGCATCGCCATTGCAAGAGCGCTCATCAACAAACCTGTCATCATTATGGGCGATGAACCAACCGGGAATCTGGACAAGAAGAATACCGAGATCGTGTTCGATATTTTTAAAGAACTTTCGCTGGAACGAAAACAATCGTTGCTGGTGGTGACGCACGACGACGATTTCGCCCGGCGTACAGACCGGATTATTGAGATGGAAGATGGCAGAATCATCAAATCATAAATCTATCCAGAAGGTAAACAACCCGTCAACGGTCCAATCCGTTCAATCGTTCTGGAAAAAACTGGGTCCTGGCCTTGTGACTGGCGCTAGTGACGACGATCCTTCCGGCATAACCACGTATTCTCAGGCAGGTGCGCAATTTGGCACTCAATTACTGTGGACAGCAGTGGTAACGTATCCTCTGATGGTGTCCATTCAGGAAATGTGTGCCCGGATCGGATTGGTTACACGCAAAGGACTGACGGGTGTGATCCGTCAGAAATATCCGAAGCCTGTTTTGTATGTGCTGCTGGCCCTGAGCTTTCCTTCGATTGTTTTGAATATTGGGGCCGACATTGCTGGTATGGGCGCTGTAGCCAACCTTTTGGTTCCGGCGATACCGTCCTTTTTGTTTTCGATTCTGTTCACGGGAATTCTGATGTATTCCATCGTTTTCTGGAGTTACCGAAAAATCTCAACAGTTCTGAAATGGCTTTGCATCACTCTGTTTTGCTATCTGGTAATACCGTTTCTGGTGAAGACCGACTGGCAGGATGTGATCCGCCACACCCTAATTCCGGATATCATCAACAGCCGGGATTACTTCTTTGCCCTGGTCGGGATTCTGGGTACCACGATTTCGCCTTACCTGTTTTTCTGGCAGGCCAACATGGAAGTAGAAGAAGTGAAACACCGACATGTTATGGTCGACAAACAACTGATCACGGATATGCAGACCGATGTGAAAGGCGGACTTTTCCTTACCAACATTGTCTTTTTCTTCATTATCCTCACCACAGGAACCGTCCTTTTTTCGTCAGGTATTCACAACATTGAAACTGTAGAAGAAGCAGCCAAAGCCTTGCAGCCACTTGCCGGAAATTTTGCGTATGCGTTGTTTGCCATTGGCGTTCTGGGAACCGGATTCCTGGCCATTCCGGTTTTGGCAGGATCTCTCAGCTATATGATTGCCGAAACCTTTGGCTGGAAAGAAGGACTCGATAAAAAATTCCACCAGGCAAAGGGATTTTATGTGGCGATGCTGGTGTCTCTATTGGTGGGTTTGCTGATTCACTTTCTGGGATTAAGTCCGGTAAAAGCGCTGTTGTACACCGCCATTTTGTATGGCATCACAGCCCCCTTTTTGATTGGTGTGGTGATTCACATCTGCAACAGCAAAGAAATAATGGGTGAATACACCAACGGATTCTGGTCCAATTTTCTGGGAATTGGCACGATGCTTCTGATGCTGTTTTCGGCTGCGGCACTTCTCTTTTTGTAAAAAGTCGACAAAAGTTTACCTGATGATTTTGCTGCGACCTCCACTGAAAAAGTTGATGAACAGCACCACGAAAACCAGAAAAATAAAGGACTGGGCACAAACCATCAGTTTGCCGCCATTGGTTACCGGGTGTATATCTCCATAACCCAAAGAGGCAGACGTCACAAAACTGAAATACAGAAAGTCAATCGTATTCACCGCTTTCTCATCCAGCCAATTGAATCCCCGGTACATCACAGCAAACTCAAATGTGATTTCAATGTAGTTGAAAAGGAGAAGCAGGATGGCCCGGTTCGAGGATCGGGTATGCGAAAACATATCGGAAACAAAGACCAGAGCCGCTATATAAAGGACGGTTTCGAGCAAAAAGTAAACAGCACAAAACAGAAAAAGCGGATGTTGAGCCAGCCCGAATTTGAACACCATCAGTGGAAACAATAGCTTTCCAACCACATAGACTTCTATCGCCAGATTCTTATAGGTCAGACCTTTGTGCCCAAAAATATGACGGATGTAAATACCGGGAAAAAGAAACTGAACCGCAATCAGAAATATGCGCAGGAGCCTTTCAAGGCCAATGTCGTTGTGGCGGTCGTTTTCCCAGACACCAACCAGGTATTTCCAATGTTTCTGCAAAACCGGCTCGTCTGAGGGCAGGTTATGCTCGGGTTTTCCGAAAATGAGTTTGAATAGAAATCGGTTCATGGGTGCTGAATCCGGATCGGAAAATAAATATTCTCTCAATCCGGGCGCAAAGTACAAACAGGAACCGGCTTATAAACCAACCTGCATCACACAATGGAATGACAAATTATTAATGAGGGTTTCGTTCCGGAATTCCATTATTTTTCGGCCCAACCGAACATCGTTCAGTTCGGTTCATTCAATCAACACCTCCGAAGTATACGGTTTACCTATGGCCTACGACGAAAAATTAGCCAATCGAGCCCGGGAAATATTTGCCCGGCTGGCACCTGAAACCACCGAAAAAACCATGTTTGGTGGCCTTTGTTTTATGGTGGATGAAAAGATGTGCGCCGGAATTGTGAAAGAAGAACTCATGCTTCGGCTCAATCCCGAGAGCACCGAAACCGTGCTTGAAATGGAAGGATGCCGGCCAATGGATTTTACTGGGAAGTCCATGAAGGGATTTGTTTATGTCTCAGAAGACGCTGTCATAAAGAATGACCAACTGGAATACTGGATCAGGCTTGCACTGGAATACAATCCGCTGGCGAAAGCCACCAAAAAGAAAAGCAAGCCAACTTCGGGTAACTAGTTCTTTTTAAATTCTATTTTCTCCACATCCCTGAGGTGGATCGGTTTAATCGGAAGACCCACCATGTTGGAACGATTGCCCGTTATGATACTGTCTTTCAGCATCATAGTGCTCAATAAAAACGAGGTTTTACTGCCGTCCTTCTTTGTTATGCAGATACTTGTCTGGAAAGTGACAATAAGTTCCGTTTCATACCCTTCCTTATCCAGAACCTTTATCCGGTTCAGATTATTTCCGGGTGCATGGTATGCCATCCCAGTGGTTAGTGCAACATGGGAGCCCTCCCCGACATATTGAAAACTGGCAGCGAGCCTGTCAACGGTTGTGTGGTAAGTGGCACAGGAAACCATCAGGAACATCATTACTGATAGCAATAGCCCTGACTTTCTGTTTCGCATGAAGTCTCTCACAAAACAACACATGCCTTTCCTATCTATGCTCCGACTTCCTTCTTCTCGTCCCGGGCTGCGATGTACTCTTCAAATTTGCCCAGTTTGTCCATTATTACGCCGTTCCCGATTTCGAGAACCCGGTTCACAACCGTATTATTCAGTTGAAAGTCGCGGCTTTTCATCAGGATAATGCCTTTGAAATCGGTTAGTCCGTTATTAAGTACGGTGATGCTTTCCAGATCAAGGTGATCGGTTGGCTCATCCAGAATCAGCACGTTTCCGGCTTCCAGAATCAGTTTACTGAACATACAGCGAACCTTTTCTCCTCCGGACAGTACGTTGGACTTTTTCAGTGCTTCTTCTCCGGAAAACAGCATACGGCCCAAAAAACCACGCACATAGCTTTCGTCTTTTTCAACTGAATACTGTCGCAGCCAATCAACCAGATTCAGATCCGGATCTTTAAAGAATGATGAGTTGTCGTTTGGAAGATGGCCAAGAGAAGTGGTTACACCCCATTTGAATTCACCTTCGGTTGGTTCAATTTCGCCAGCCAGAACCTGAAACAGGGCAGTACTGCCGGTTGAGCTGTGGCTTTCAACGGCCACTTTCTGATCACGCTCAATGGTGAAGGTCAGGTTGCGGAACAACCACTCTCCTTCCGAATTTTTGTAGCCCAGGTTTTTCACGATCAGTACCTGATCGCCCACTTCCCGTTCGGCTTTAAAATAGATGTATGGATATTTTCTGTTCGAAGGCTTGATTTCTTCCGGCGTCAGTTTCACCAGCATTTTCTGGCGGGCCGTTGCCTGCTTTGACTTGGATACGTTGGCCGAAAAACGACGGATGA
This sequence comes from Catalimonadaceae bacterium, assembly GCA_036759185.1. GTDB lineage: Bacteria > Bacteroidota > Bacteroidia > Cytophagales > Flexibacteraceae > CAMDMI01. The sequence goes on from DAIOVD010000025.1 coordinate 29,448, forward strand.
ACTCTTCCAGTTCCTTCCGTTTCTCATCAATTTTCTTATTCTGATCTGCCCTCTGACGCAAAGCCAGCTGACTTGATTCGTACCAGAACGAATAGTTACCCGGATAAATCTGGATCTTTCCAAAATCGATATCGGCTACGTGCGTACAAACCTCATCGAGGAAGTAACGATCGTGGGATACCACAATCACGGTATTTTTGAAATCACCGAGAAAGTTGATCAGCCATTGAACCGTTTTCAGATCCAGGTTGTTGGTAGGCTCATCAAGAAGGAGAACATCCGGATTTCCGAAAAGAGCCTGTGCAAGCAACACCTTCACTTTCTGACTTCCGTCCAGATCTTTCATCAGTTTGTAATGAAGGTCTTCACTGAAATCCAGTTCACTCAGCATGGTGGCAGCATCCGACTCGGCGTTCCAACCTTCGAGTTCCGCAAACTCTGCTTCCAGATCAGCAGCACGGTTACCATCGGCTTCGGTAAAATCTTCTTTGGCGTAGATGGCATCTTTCTCTTTCATGATTGCATACAGACGCTCATGGCCCATCATCACCGTTTCCAGAACAGGATATTCATCGAAGGCAAACTGATTTTGTTTCAACACCGCCAGACGCTGGCCGGGCTGCATCATTACCTCACCTGTCTGCGGCTCAATTTCTCCGGAAAGAATTTTTACAAATGTTGTTTTTCCTGCTCCATTCGCTCCAATGAGGCCATAGCAGTTTCCTGGCATGAACTTAATGGTGACATCTTCGAACAAAAGGCGCTTTCCAAAGCGGAGAGATACGTTACTGGTAGAGATCATGATGATAAAAATCGGGCCGCAAAGATAGGCTTTTTGAACCGCAAAGAGGAAGGTTGGTCTAAAATCGAAACAGAAATGGATCATCGGCCGGATTACAGCGTTCAGAACGAAAAAAAACCTCGTATTTCAGCCCCGGTTTTAAAGGAAAGCATCCTTCCGCCACATTATTATTATGTTACCAATTCTGGGTTCCCTACTTCTTGGATTCGTCTGGCTACGCTTTTTCCGCAAAATCGACAGTTTTGAGCCGGAAAGCTGGAAGGCTACATTTTTGTGTCTTTCACTCGGGGCAGCATCGCCCTACCTTCTGGATCCCATCATCGGGCTTTCTCCTTTTCTCAAATCCCTGGATGGAAAATCCACAGGAGCTGCCCTTTTTCAGTTTACACTTTTCAGAGTGGCTGCTGTCGAAGAACTGGCCAAACTGATCCCCTTTCTGGGAATTTTGCTGATGAGCCGCTGGGTTGACGAATCGGTTGACTACATCAAATACCCTGCATTGTCTGCAATGGGATTTGCGACCGCCGAAAACATCCTGTATTCCACATCTTATGGTGTAGATGTACTGCATATCAGAGGGTTGCTCTGTGTGTCCGGCCATATTTTCTACACGGCCCTTCCCGGATATTTCCTGTGGAGAAGCCGGAATCAATCCTTTCTGATCAAATTGACCGGGCTATTTTTTGGCTATTCTCTGGGTACAATTTGCCATGGTGCCTACGATTTTTTTCTCTTTCAGGACGAAAATGCCGGTACCGCCCTGGGCTTGCTTTCCGTTTTATTGTGTGTGGGATTTATGTATGCCTTCAAACGAATGCTGATTCATACCCTGAAACAATCAGATTTTTACAACCCCGCAGTGCTGGAAACGATCATTTCGGCTGGACGAAGCCTCTTTTTCGGATTGGCCGGCATTTTCATTTTCATTGGAATTGCGAAGGCACTGCAATCAGGTCAGTTCCAGGCAGCTGTTTCGTACTGGCAGGGGAACATGCTATTTGCCGGTTTGGGCACATTGGTGCTGTACGGCCTTCTTGCCCTGGACCAGAAAGATTTCCGGAAAGTGTAGCCGGCAGATTTGCGGTTATTTTGAAAACAGATTGTATTTCAGAATGCAGTAAATCGCTCTGAAACCATCCACCGCTCCGATTTTCTTGCCTTCTTCGTAGGTTCTTCCATAATAGGAAATCCCCACTTCGTAGATCCTGATTTTTGGAATGCGGGCAATTTTGGCCGTAATCTCAGGTTCAAATCCAAACCGCTTTTCCTGGAGCTTAATGCCTTGAATGGTGGATGTCCGGAACATCTTGTAACAGGTTTCCATGTCGGTCATGTTCAGATTGGAGAACATGTTGGAAAGGAAGGTGAGGAAATTGTTTCCGATGGTGTGCCAGAAGAATAGCATCCGGTGTGGGTTTCCTCCCATGAACCGGGAACCATACACCACATCGGCATCTCCGCGGACAATCGGAGCCAGCAATATGTTGTACTCTTCCGGATCGTATTCGAGATCTGCATCCTGAATGATCAGAAACTCTCCTCTCGCTTTTGAAATTCCGGTATGAAGTGCGGCACCTTTTCCCTGGTTCACTTCATGCTTGTAATACTGAATGTTGAGATCCGGATTGCCTGCCTTGTACGCCAGAATCGACTCCTCGGTATTATCTCTGGAACAGTCGTTTACGATGATCACTTCTTTAGAAATACCATTCATTAGTACTACCGCCTTGATACGGTCCAGAATCCGGTGAATGGTCGGGCCTTCGTTGTATGCCGGAATGACGATGGACAAGGTTTTGATCTGCTCCATAAGAATTTGAAGGGCCAAAGTAAACGATTATAGAACTATGGAAGCAAATCCGTAACCCAAATCCTACTCAATTGAACCTCCCCTAGGGCAATTTCTCAAATGAACTTCCGGCAAAAACCAGATTTACAACTGTGCTTCTGTGGCTCCGTAACCAAATTTCTCCCTCCGGGCATCTTTGAAATGCTTCACCGCGGAGTGCTTTCCAAGACGGCGGTGAATTTCATCTTTCAAAATGCCGGCACCGACGCCGTGAATCAGAATGAGTCGGGAAACGCCATCGAGAATGGCTTTGTCTAAAGCCTTTTCAAAAGCAGCCAATTGGGTTTCCAGCATATCCGCAGCTGTTAGGTCACCAAAATCGGGCCGAAGCTGTTCGATGTGCAGATCGACTTCCCGGAATTCGATGAAAGCTTTCGGTTTGGCCAAAGGAATCTCCTTTTTCACTTCGGGGTTCATCATGCTTTCTTTCATGGCTTTGGCATC
>DAIOVD010000026.1:0-18449 GCA_036759185.1 Catalimonadaceae bacterium
GGTGAAGGATTTTCTGTTCGTTTTCGTTGAGATCGGCTGCGAGTGATTTTACTTCTTCATAATTTCCCTTTTCCAGCTCATCGTTCATTTCCTCAATCAATTCAGAATTGAGTTCAGAAAAGTTGTTGATGAAATTGAGCGGATTCTGAATCTCATGGGCAATGCCGGCCGTGAGTTCTCCGAGACTGGCCATTTTTTCAGATTGTATGAGTTGAGATTGTGTGGATCTTAATTCTTCAAGCGAGTGTTTCAACTCTGCTGTTCGTTGTTCTACCAGGTCTTCCAGAAGTTCCTTTTGTTGAGTCAGTATTTCTCCCTTTTCCTTTTCCCTTTCCAATGCCTGAAGAGTAAGCTGTTTGCGCAATAAGGCATACCGTTGCAATAAAATCCAGGTAAAGAGTATTGCAAACCAAACCATACAAACCATCTCTATCGTATTGCTCCATTGGTAATACCACTGGATAAATGCGGGTTGTCTGAGGTGGAAGTTTCTAATTAAATAACTATAAATTCCAATAAAGCTATAACCTATGCTCCACAACAGAAAAATTGGAATGGCAGCCACTGTAGACAAATTGGAGAGACGGTCCTTTTCTGTTCTGCAAAAAATAAAACTCAAAAGTTGCCCTAATCCTAAAAATAAAAATGAGATGGAAAAAACAATCTCATAAATTGGGAAGCTTGATTTCGTGATAAAATCTTTTCCATAAAATTGAAAAAGTAAGAAAACTGTGGAAACAACCGTTAACCCAACGAGGGTCTTATCCCACCTTGGAAAATTTTGACGGGTTTTTAAAAACTGACGAACAAATTGTGTGACAAAAATCCAGAAAAGCGGCCCTGTTACTAAGGTGTCATAATAAAATTTAAAGTTAGGAAACTCACGAAAGGTGATGGTTCGGTTTTGTTCCATATACCAAATACCCTCCATTAAAAGTAAAAGAGACATATAGAGATATACTCTGTCCTTGTTGATGAGGAAAAAGAAAAAGTTAAGCACAAAGCCAAAAAACAGTATGCCGGCTATCAACCAATTCCGGACATCACCATTGTATCCGGAATCGTTGATATACTCATTTTGAACATAGGAGTCAAAGGAAGAAAAACCAATGGATAACCCATCTGAATTCCAACTCTTGGCAAAGAAGCTCCTTTTGTAGATGGTAACTTCTTCACCTGTTGATAAAAGCATAGGAACAGATGTTTTCGATTTATATCCATCCCGTTGGCTGAAAGGAACAAAGTTCCCACTTACCAAATGCTCTGTTTTTTTGGCAAGACGAAAAACAAATAAATCATATCGATCAGCATCTGGGATGTTAGAGAAAATTAGTTTTAACTCCTTGCCAGTATTGTTTTTTAGGTACAACCGTTGCCAATACGTATGAATTCCAGCGAATCCAATGCCTGTGGCTTCGGTGTTGTTAGCATGAAACTTAGAAGTCCATGCTGGAGATTGAACATCGTCAACAGTCCAATTTCCATTTGTATCTACCAGCATTTGCCAATTGGCATCCGGAATTTTTCCTACAGAAGAATCGGCATTAATTTCATAGACGGGTGGCAAGTCGTTCTGGGCACAACTTATGAAACTATAAAGCAGAAGGTAAAGAACTAAAAATGCTTTTTTTCTCATCTCTTTACATTAAAGATTTACAATTGGTAATACAATTTTGAATATTGTTTCTTCCCCTTCTTTAGTCTCCACTTTCAACTCCCCACCATGTGCCTTCACAATATCATAACTCAGACTCAGCCCTAAACCGGTTCCTTGTCCGGTTGGTTTCGTCGTGAAGAATGGCTGGAAGATTTTATCCCGGATTTTCTCAGGAATCCCATTCCCGTTGTCTTTCACACGGATTTCAATTTTGTCACCTTGCTTTTTGGTTGACACCGAAACCATCGGTTCATATCCTGCATTTGTTCCCCCTTCGGGGGTTAGGGGGCTCGTCTTTTCGCTTACCGCATGAAATGCATTGGTAACCAGATTGAGAATGACCCTTCCAATGTCCTGAGGAATGATACTGATTGCTCCAATCTGGTCATCAAACTGCGTTTCCAATTTCGCATTGAAGGATTTGTCCTTTGCCCGTAGTCCGTGATAGGCAAGCCGTAAATACTCGTCCACCAATGCATTCAGATCAGTGGGTTCCTTTTTTCCTGTGCTACTTCGGCTGTGTTGCAGCATTCCTTTGACAATATCCCCGGCTCTTTTTCCGTGATGAAGAATCTTCTTTTCGTTTTCCTTTATATCCTGGGCAACAAAACGGATTTCCTCCAGATTACCCTTTTGCAATTCCTCTTCCAGTTCCTGCATCAGTTCGACATTCAGTTCTGAAAAATTATTGACGAAGTTGAGCGGGTTCTGAATCTCATGGGCGATACCAGCGGTGAGTTCTCCCAGGCTGGCCATTTTTTCTGATTGAATGAGCTGAGCCTGAGTGGATTTCAAATCGGCCAGTGTCTTCTGAAGCTGGTCATTCGCCTTTTTCCTCTGCCGGTTGTTGCGGAATAGAATCATTGATACGGCCAGTACAACCAGCAATCCGGCCAGTAAAGCAAGAATTTCCATCTGGTTTGTCCGGGCGGTGCGTTCGGTTTCGGCTTCCTTCAGACGGAGCAATTCCTCAAACCCAATGTTCTGAAAACGGGCCAGATCATTCACTTCCTTTTCATGGATCTCCTCACTTTGCTTTTGAGCCAGCTGCATATAGTGAAAGGCACTGTCAAACCGATGGTGATCGGCGAAACTCTGTGAAAGAGCCAGATACGCTTCACCCAGTTCGGGGACGGATGCACCCAGTAATCGATACGCTTCTATCGTGGCATTGGCGAAATACAAACTGGAATCTGACTTCCCCAGTTCTTTGTATAAAAGGGACAGACTGAAATTTGTAGAGGCGATATACGTAATGTTATCTCCTTGATTTTTCAAAAGTTGCAATCCGGCGAGATAGTATTTCCTTGCCGAATCAGGCATTCCTTTCTTCTGATAAATGTTTCCCAAATTGGCTTGCGGTGCCCCTTCGTAAATTTTTGTGTCAATTTCCTGATCAATGGTGATCACCTTTTTCTGCAGATGAAGAGCTGAATCCAGCTGATTGAAATCCAGGTAGGTTGCAACCAGATTTGTATAGATTGTAAAAAGCTGCCGTTTGTCTTTGGTGCCCGTTTCGAGAATCTTCCTTACTTCCAGAAGAGTTTCCAGCTGTTTCTTCTGGTTGCGGGTTCTACCATATAACAAGGCCAGACTGTTTTTTATATAGACCAGCAGCATGGTCCGGTTTTCAGCGGGCTGATTTTCCTTGGTAAACATCCGGATGTAAGGAGTGGAAAGAATGTCGTTGCCAATGTCTTTGTCCTCCACCAATCGGGAAGCTTCCACCAGACTGTTCATGGCATTGGAATAATCTCCATTGCTCAACTGTGCGTAGCCCAGATCGCAGAGAATGCTGGCTTCGTAAAATTTCTGGTCCAGTTTTCTGGCAATTTCCAGAGCCTTGATTCCATAATAAATCGACTTGTCCCGGTTGGTTTCGGCGTAATCAAGCGCCCTCATACAATACGCACTGAGACGGACGGTATCGTTCGCCATTTTACCCGACTGGCCATGGGCCACTGAAACCAAAAGCCATGAAAAACAGCAGGCCAGACATGTGATCAACCCCGGTCTCAGCAATACGAGATCAGTATCTACCCGGGTCCGGATCATCCATTTCTTCATTTACTTTTTCGCTTGGTTTTCTGCCCCACTTCGCTTCAATTCATCTGCAATTCCGTTGATCAACCGCTTGTTGTGGCGGAGCAAAGTTCGGAATGCATTCTCCTGAAATTCCCGCATGCTGCCAATCATGGTGAGTTCAGAGCGATACTGTCTGTCCTTTTTGAGTGCCTCAAAGTCCCATGGCTCAGCCGGCTGATATGCCCTGAAGTTCTTTATTTTGTCACGCTGCATATCCAAAAAGCTCAGCGACTGGTCCATAGAGAACCGTTGCAATTCGATATTGAACGCCACACGTTGGTCATAATACGTATTGATCTGCCGGCGAAGGCTGTCGTTGGTCACCAGATCCATCCCTTTGGCTTTGAGGGTGGTATAGGCTCCGTTGCTGTAATCAAAAATGGTATTGAGGCAGGAATTCATAAACACCATTTTCAGTGAATCGTGCCAGGGAAGGTCCTTTTCCAGGATGTCTGCCAGAAGATAGCACGCATTTTTTGTTGTTTCATGAGTCCGGATATTTCCGGAAATGTCGACCGAATCGGCAATGAGGCCTGCCCGAAGTTCTTTGAGGATTTTCATTTCCTGGTCTTTTCGCTCACGGTCCTCTTTCCAGTTGTCGATGGAAAAGGCGATGAGAATCCCGATCACGATCAGCGAGATTTCTCCGATGGCGTAAAGGACATAACGGGAAAGATTTTCTCCTGAAATCTGGGCTTTGCGAAGGCTGGAAAAAAGTCGGATCATAGGCAGACGGTCAACAAAGGATTGAAAAATTCGTGTCTGTGTGTTTCAACCCGCGTAATCAAGGACGGTATCGCTGGGGAAGGAAAAGACATGAAAGGAGAGATGATTCTCAACGGAATGGATTGATTTTCACAGAACAGTGAGGGACAAACATAGCAAAAGGATTGAACCGGAAGGAAAGGAATTGAGGACAGGAGAACAAAGGTGGAATCCGATTCAATTCACTCTGTTCAGACTGAACATCTCCAGACGACACGAAAAATAGGTTGTCTCAACTTTTGTTGTCTCAAAAAAAAATTGAGACAACAAAAGTTGAGACAGATTTTATTTCGAAATGAAATTACATGAGGCCACTTCGACTGCAAGGCAGAAATTGTCCAACAAAATCAGAAAGTAATCCCGGAGCTCAGAAAAAGAAATTGATGGACCAATGGACCAAATTCCGGAGAATTTTTGGGAGTTAAAGAAAGGCCTTTGTACCCAAACAATGCGTGAAACGATATCTGTCTATCAACTTTGGTTTTGAATCCAAAAGCCAAACTTCCAAACTTTCCATTGTACATCGCATTTCCCAGACCTGGGGCATAGCCTAAATTCATGGTTAGAAATGGTTTGACTTTTGCCTGAGAAAGATCAAATCTTGTATCGATTGTGATCGGCAACAAGGCAAAATTGTCAAACATTTCGAGTCCCAAACCAATTCCACATCCAAACCCATTGCTCAACCGGAAACCATTCACTGTCCGGATTTCCCAGGAACTTAAGTCATTGGGCAACTTAACAGGTCCTCCTGTAACCTGACCTATTCCAAAGGAGTACACGATTTCTGTACTATTCGAAAATCTTGGAAACTCATCTTTCTTCGGACTCAGATATATTGCATCAGATTCTGACACTCCTTCTTTGGTGATTTTTGCCACATCCGTGATTTGTACAGAATAAACCATCCCGTCCTTGGATTGAATCTTCAGACTTTGTCCGGGAATTTGCTCAATAATCAAACCTTTTAAAATCTTTCCATCTTTCAGATAGACAACTTCAATAAAATTTGCCTGAGCACATACAAAGTTGCAAATGAGGAAGAACACCGAAAAGGCAATGACCTGGAGATAATGTTTCATTTTATAAAGGGAAAAGATTCTGGCTGCAACATAATAAAAGACAGCTCACCAATCCAGTACCTAAAGTCGACTCTTTAAGTCACGCTGACTAAAATCCCGAAATCTCCTTCCGGTAACTTCCCGGTGAAACCCCGCTGTACCGCTTGAAGAGATTGCAGAAATGGTTGAGGTTGTTGAAGCCAGACCGGAAACAAACGTCCGAAATGCTGGTGCCGGGTTGGGCCAGAAGTTTGCGGGCCAGGGATATCCGCTGCTGGAGAATGTACTCAACGGGCGTCATCCCGAATTCCTGTTTGAACGAACGGAAAAAACTGGATTCACTCATACAGGCTTTTTCGGCCAGAGTTTTAATGGACAGTGCCGTGCCCAGATTTTCCTGAATGTAGGAAACCACAAACGCCATCCGGTTGGAGGACGAAAACAAATGATACTGTCCGAAAATGAGGTTGGCCGCCTGTGTCTGGAGTAATCGCAGGATCAGTTCACGCAAAGCCAGATCGGCCAGGATGTCTTTCATCTGCACATCTTCTCTCGAGATCGAAACCAGACGGTCGATGGATGTGGTGATAAACTGACTGTTCTTCAAATGAAAATTGGAGTCATCCAGAAACCATTGGGCTTGCTTGTCTTCCTTCGGGAAGGTCTCATTGAGCATGTCGATTGTTTGCCGGATTTTATCCTGACCCACCGCCAGAGCAATGCATTGGGTAGGGTTTCCTCGCTGGGCTTCCGGAAAATCGATGGTCATTTCTTCGTTTGGCGCCACCAGAACCGACTCGCCCGGCAGGTACACAAACGGCTTTTTATCCGGAAGGTGCATTACCTTTTTTCCCTGCAGCATCGTGGTAATCACCATACTGGAGAAGTTCAGTTTGACTTTTTCGCTTTCCTGGTGGGTTTCGAAAATATTGAGTTCATAGTCCGTCAGCGAATACACAGACCGGTTTTCGACAAGCGTTCTCAGTTCGCTCCATCGTGTGGTGGGAACTTTGGCAGGAATATGATTCAGGAACATGGTGTAAATAAGGACAGAATTGCTTCCGGGCTATAAAGAAAGAAATAGATTGGTTTCTTTCCAATGACGCCAAATAGAATTTGGCAGAATCCTTCAAAAACAAGACAGTATCCTTCAAATCGAAGGCAGGATTCTTATCTAGGTTTGTTTCCACAAGCATCAAATAAAAAAATAACCAATTCAACATATGGAAACCTTAGAGAAACCAAAAAGCAGAGTCGCCAGACCAACCTTCAACGAAAAATATGACAATTACATCGGCGGAACCTGGGTAGCCCCAACCCGCGGTGAGTATTTCGACAATCTTTCACCCATCGATGGAAAACCGTTTACAAAGGCAGCCCGTTCCAGCTGGGAAGATGTGGAACTGGCATTGGATGCAGCCCACAAAGCATTTGCTACCTGGTCGCATACTTCGGTGACAGAACGCAGCAACATTCTCCTCAAAATTGCCGATGTGATGGAGCAGAACCTGGCCTATCTGGCTGCAGTCGAAACCGTTGACAACGGAAAACCAATTCGTGAAACCACCAATGCCGATATTCCTTTGGCCATTGATCACTTCCGCTATTTCGCCGGTGTGATCCGTGGCGAAGAAAGTACCGTTTCGGAACTGGATTCAACCACCGTAAGTCTGAACATCCACGAACCAATCGGTGTGGTTGGACAAATCATTCCCTGGAACTTTCCTCTTCTGATGGCCGCCTGGAAAATTGCCCCGGCTCTGGCTGCGGGTTGTTGCGTGATCGTAAAACCAGCTGAGCAAACACCAACCAGTCTGGTGGTTCTCATGGAACTGATCGGCCACCTCATTCCGGACGGTGTACTCAATGTCGTAACCGGTTTCGGACTCGAAGCAGGTAAACCACTGGCTTCTTCCAAACGCATTAACAAAGTAGCCTTCACCGGTGAAACCTCGACCGGTCAGCTCATTATGCAGTATGCTGCAGAAAACATCATTCCGGTAACGATGGAACTGGGAGGTAAATCACCGAACATTTTCATGCCGTCTGTTATGGCTGCAGATGATGATTTCTTCGACAAGTGCCTTGAAGGAGCTGCCATGTTTGCTTTCAATCAGGGTGAAGTTTGTACCTGTCCTTCCCGTATTCTGGTACACGAATCCATTGCAGATGAGTTCATTGCACGTGTGATTGAAAGAACAAATGCGATTAAAGTCGGCCATCCAATGGATATGGAAACCCAGATGGGTGCCCAGGCTTCCAAAGAGCAGTACGACAAAATCCTTTCATACATGAAAATCGGTGCCGAAGAAGGTGCTGAAGTACTTACAGGCGGACAAGCCTGCAACCTGAATTCCGGACTGGAAAACGGTTACTACATCCAGCCAACCATTCTGAAAGGAAACAACACCATGCGTGTTTTCCAGGAAGAAATCTTTGGACCAGTTGTGTGTGTGACGACGTTCCGGACGGTGGAAGAGGCGATCAAGATTGCCAACGACACCACCTTTGGTCTGGGTGCCGGTCTGTGGACAAGAGATGCCCACGAAATGTACACCATGCCAAGAGCCATTCAGGCGGGTCGTGTCTGGGTGAATTGCTACCATGCATATCCGGCTCATGCACCGTTTGGAGGTTACAAGAAATCTGGTTTTGGAAGAGAAACACACAAGATGATGCTCAACCACTACCGTCAGAACAAGAACCTTTTGATTTCATACAGCAAAAGCAAACTGGGCTTCTTTTAGTAGAAGTGCCGTCCTTGTTCAGAAAAACCTGGATTATTCAATTCGCTCTTAAAGCCTTGATTCACAAATAAAAAATACCCTTCGGGGTTTGGGGCCATAAAAGAAAACGAATCAAGGCGTTGCGAAGCCTTAGGGTTCCAAATGAATAATCCTGATAAAATAAGATCTAAACTACAAGGTGGAACAGAATCAGCTTCGGAAACGGGGCTGATTTTTTTGTTCAATTGAAAGGAGGAGTGAATCCTGTAAAAAATTAACCCAGGTAATAACGCAAGGCCATTTTGAGATCGGCTTCGGTGGCTTCTACATCGATGGTGCAGTTTCCGATCGGTCCAACTAAAGCCATCCTTACTTTGCCTGCTTCATTTTTCTTGTCCTGCTGGCAAAGCCGCAGAATCGCCGGAACATCGTTTCGGGAAAAAGGAATGATGCCATAAAGTGCGTACACCAGTTCTTCGATCTGAATCAGTTCGTTTTCCGGAAGGAGTCCTTTTTCAACGGCAATGCGCCCTTCCATCACCAATCCGGCTGCCACGCAGTGTCCGTGCGGATGCGGATCACCTTTTTTCATCAGGTAACTTTCGAGTGCATGGCCAAGTGTGTGTCCGGCATTGAGCTTTTTACGCTCTCCTTTTTCAAACGGATCATTCTCCACAATCTGTTTCTTGACGTGGAGAGAGGCCGGAATCAGTTCATTCCAGTTCTGATTTTTCAACTCCCTTTTCCGCAGAAGGTGCCAGGCCGGCGCATCGGCGATGAGGGCATGTTTGATGATTTCGGCAAAACCGGAAAGCAGTTCAGTTTCCGGAAGCGTTTTCAGAAAGGATGGATGAATCCAAACCGCATCCGGTTGTGCAAAGGCTCCGATCTGATTTTTGAACCCACCGAAATCCACTCCGGTTTTTCCACCCAGACTGGCATCCACCATGGCCAGAAGGCTGGTCGGCATCTGCACAAATGCAATTCCCCGTTTGTAGGCTGCTGCACAAAATCCGCCCAAATCACCGATCACACCACCACCCAGATTGATCAGAAGGGCTTTGCGATCCGCGTTTTTTGCTGTCAGTTTTTCCCAGACCGCCGAACAGGAATCCAGCGTTTTATGCACTTCGCCTGCCGGTATCTGAATAATCACTGCATTTTTTGGTAGGGCATCTTTGATCAAAGGCAGACAATGTCGTCGGGTATTCCGGTCGGTGAGAACAAATACTGCGGTAAATGATTGTTCTTCCAAAAAGGAAGAAATGAAAGACACAGGGTTCTCAACGAGATCGAACGAAGCTTTTATCTGCGAATCAGGCAATTGCATGGGGAAAGGTTTTGTTTTTATGCCGCGAAATTGCCCATAATCAGTAAAACTTCTAGTATTGAACTTTGAAGTTTCAGGGGAAAGATTTCCTCACACCGAATGCTGAAGGATCTGGTTAAAGATTTCATGTTGAAAAGGAACAGCGAGGAAGCCCGAAAGGCTCCTTCCGAATGGCCACGCAACACAGTCAATTACCACCAGGTGAACCAGATCGGCATTTTGTTTCACCTCAGTCCGGAAGATGACTCCGAACCGCTGGCCAATTTTATCCGCAAGCTCGAGCAGGACCACAAAAAGTTGAAGATCCTCACGTATTTTGAGCATGCGCACAGCCATCCGTATAAATTTTACATCGACTATTTTCTTAAGTCTGACATTTCGTGGATGGGCGATATTCATTCTCCAAAAATGAATGCCTTTCTGGATACGCAGTTCGATTACCTCTTTTGCATCGAATCGGAACACCAGCCCATTTTCGACATCATTCTGAGTAAAACGAAAGCCAACTGTCGTGTGGGATTGTTCAGTGAAAAGCGCACCAATCTCTTTGAACTGATGGTCGAAAATCCGGACTGGCACAATGTGGAACACACCCTGAAGCAAATGCTGAATTACACCAAACTTCTCATTTACAATGATTAATCTCCATGGAACCGGCGTTGCACTGGTGACACCTTTTCTACCGGACGGAACAGTCGATACAGCCGGACTGGCCAATATTACAAAACATGTGATGCAGGGTGTTGATTACATCGTAGCCCTTGGGACCACAGGCGAATCGGCCACTCTCACAACCAAAGAAAAGGACCTGGTTCTGGATACCGTCCGCAAAGAAATGGCCGGAACGAAACCCCTCGTTCTGGGTCATGGCGGAAACGACACGGCCAAACTGATCAGCCAGATGAAGGACATGGACTTCACCGGAGTAGATGCAGTTTTATCAGTTTCTCCTTATTACAATAAACCTTCGCAGGCTGGGATCGTGGCTCATTATCGTGCTTTCGCTGATGCCTGCCCGGTTCCGGTAATTTTATACAATGTTCCCGGACGTACAGGAAGCAATATTTCGGTGGCTACCACGCTGGAACTGGCTCGTCATCCCAACATCATCGGAACCAAGGAAGCTTCCGGAAATGTGGAGCAATGCATGGCCATAGCGAAAGGAAAGCCAGATGATTTCCGTTTGATTTCGGGTGATGATTTGCTGACACCTTCTCTTATTGCGATCGGAGCAGAAGGCGTGATTTCAGTTCTTGCCAATGCCTGGCCGATAGAGTTTAACCAGATGGTGAAGTTAAGTATGGAAACCAAATACACCGAAGCTTCCGCCTTCTGGAAGAAATGGCTGGACCTGAACCCAATGTTGTACGAAGAAGGAAATCCGGTTGGGATCAAAGCCGTGATGAAAGAACTGGGGCTTTGTGGCGATACCGTCCGTCTTCCGTTGCTTCCGGCCAGTGCGGGGCTAGCCGAACGAATCCGGAAAGCAATCTAGTTAAGGAAGGAAAGACGATCAGGCTTCTTCCTGCAGCATTTTCCAGAGGCTGTCTTTCAGCTCCGGAATACCTTCTCCGGTAACTGCCGAAAACGGCAAGACCGGTACATCCACTTTGAGCTTTTTCAGCTTCTTCAGGTTTTCATCCGAAGCCGTATCCATTTGGGAAATCCCCAGAATGCGCTTTTTCTGAATCAGTTCCGGGTTGTGGCTGGCCAACTCCTGAAGGAGAAGTTCGTATTCCTTTTTGATGTTTTCAGACGTCACCGGCACCATGAAAAGCAGGATCGGGTTCCGTTCGATGTGCCGGAGGAAGCGCAGTCCCAGACCTTTTCCCAGGTGGGCGCCTTCAATAATTCCGGGAATGTCGGCCATCACAAAAGACTGAAAATCGCGGTATGAAACCACACCAAGGTTGGGTGTGATAGTGGTAAACGGATAATCGGCAATGGCAGGTTTGGCGGCAGAAATGGAAGCAAGCAAGGTGGATTTTCCCGCATTGGGCAAACCAACAAGACCGACATCTGCCAATACTTTCAGTTCAAGAATGATCCACTGTTCTTTGTGAGGCTCACCAGGCTGGGCATATTCCGGAGCCTGATTGGTGGAGGTTTTAAAATGCTCATTGCCCAGACCTCCACGACCTCCCGGAACGAGAACATATTGTTCACCCTCCCGTATAACCTCTGTTATGATCTCGCCGGTTTCGGCATCGCGGGCCACAGTTCCGAGGGGAACTTCGACAATGTAGCTTTTACCGGAAGCGCCGGACATCCGGTTCAGCGTACCGGGTTTACCGGATTCGGCTTTGACGTGTTTGGTATATTTTAAGTGAAGAAGGGTCCACAACTGTGGATTGGCAGAGAGGACGATATCGCCTCCTTTACCACCATCGCCCCCATCGGGGCCGCCATTGGGAACACCTTTTGCTCTGAAAAAATGAGCAGATCCAGGACCACCAGCGCCTGATTTACAGTGGATTTTAACGTAATCTATAAAATTGGAATCGGCCATGGTTTCTCAGAACGGGCCGCGAAGATACAACCCTAAACTTTCTTAAAGTCCGATTTTTCTGCCATCGGTTTGTGAATCTTTGGCATTCCGGACTGGTTTGGTTTGGTATCCATAATTTGATTCTGCGATGGAAGAAGCTGAAGAGGCTTCTCCTTATTCGCAGCACCCAGCACCAGCAAAAGAAATGCGGATGCTACAAAGAGGACAAAACGAAGGTTGTCTTTAGCAGACAGAAAATGACTGTTAACAAATGTTTTCATAAAAACTACCAGTGTCTAAAATTGCTGGCTAACAGGCGTTTTTTGGTAGCTGAGTTTTTCAAGGAGGCCAAAGGTAAGAAGTCAGGGTGAAACAATACCAAAAAAATGTAAAATTGTTTTGGTTGTAAGAAATATATCCGAACAGTCAGATGTTAATCCCTGATTTTCAGGCTTGGCAGCATTCCAGGAGAAATTCATCTTTCATTTTTTCCACTTTCTTACATGGGAGATTATTTTGGTGCAAACTTGCGGGCCGGAAACTTTCGTCTCTTATGTCTTTGATTTCAATCTGGATTCAGGCTGCCCGTCCACGTACTTTACCCCTTGCACTGGCAGCAACCGGTATGGGGAATCTTCTGGTTTTTAAAACAAGCAACTTCCAGATTTCCATTTGTTTGCTTTCCATCCTCACCACCCTTTTCCTTCAGATTCTGTCCAATTTTGCCAATGACTATGGAGATAGCATTCATGGTGCAGACAACGACCACCGAAAAGGTCCGTCCAGGGCTGTCCAAAGCGGGAAAGTCTCACGGTCTGGTATGAAATCTGCCATTTATCTTTTTATCGCTCTTAGTCTGGTGAGTGGGATAGGCCTTCTCTTTTTCAGTTTTCAAACCAATTGGGCTGCCTTTTTTCCTGTGTTGTTTGTGGGGCTTCTGGCCATTGCCGCAGCTTACTTTTACACCAACGGATCAAAACCGTACGGTTATATGGCATTGGGTGATGTCTCGGTGTTTCTGTTTTTTGGCCTTGTCGCGGTGCTCGCCACACAATACCTGCACACACTTGAGGTACCGGTCCTCTTTATTCTCCCGGCTTGTTCTTTGGGTTTCTGGAGTACAGCCGTATTGAATGTCAACAATATGAGGGATATGGATTCGGACCGCAACGCCGGAAAGCTCACCATTCCTCTTCAGCTGGGAATCCAAAATGCCAAAAAATACCAAACTATTCTTGTAGCAGGCGGGATCCTTTCACTTGCCACCTTTGGTATTTTTACTGAATCTGTATACGTAATCGGTGCTCTGCCGGGTGTCCTTCTGATGTTAAAGGCTTTGTCTGGTGTGTGGAAAACCTCAATTCAGGCAGAACTTGATGCCTACCTGAAACCTCAGGCGGTTGGTACGTTCCTTGCCGTTCTCGGAATGGCGATTCTAAAAGCAATACTTTAGGCTGATTCCTTTTTGTGTTTCCCTCTGGATGAGGTCCACCAGAAATAAAATGGAATTCCGGTTGCCATCAGCAGCAATCCCATACCCGATTCTTTGGGTCTTTCCAGAATGGAGTTCATGACCAATACAAGACAAAAAAGAACAAAAACAGCCGGCACCACCGGATAACCCGGAACTTTGAAACCTCTTGGTGCATGTGGTTCCCTGATTCGGAGAACAAAAAGCCCGGCAGCACCCAGTCCATAAAAGATAAACGCAGCGAAAATCAGCATATCGGTCAGTTGATCAAAGCTTCCGGAGAAAACCAGGACCGATGCCCAGACAGCCTGGAAAAGAAGCGCATACGTCGGCACGTTGTGAACCGGATCGCAGTGGGCTACTTTCTTAAAGAAAAGACCGTCTCTGGCCATGGCAAAGTAAACCCGGGCGGCCGACATGATCGAATTGTTGGTGCTTCCAAAGGTTGCCACCATAATCACGACAATAATGACATTGCTTCCGATGGGCCCAAGGAAGGACTGAACCACCGATACTGCCGCAATGGTGTTGCCCTCCGCATGAATTTTCTGAAACGCTTCAACAGGCAGAACATACAGATAGGAAGCATTGATCGCTACGTACATCAGCATCACAAATCCAACGCCACCTGCCAATGCAAGGGGAATGTTTTTCTTCGGATTCTTGATTTCTCCCGCCAGAAAGCCAAGATTGTTCCATCCCTCATATGCCCAGAAGGCCGACATCATTCCCAGAAACAAGGCTCCGGGTGCAATGCTTTTCGTTTCTGATAAAGCGATGTGTGTCGCCTCGCCTTTGCCGTAAGTAAAACATAGAATGGTAATCCCGATGATACACAGAATGACCAGGGAGGTGAGCACATTACTCAACCTTTCGCCCTGATGAACACCTCTCAGATTGATCCCGGTAATTACCCATAAAACCAACACCGTCAGCAATTTGACACTCAGATTTTCTATTCCAAAAAGCGATAAATGAGGAAGTGCAAACAAGGAATTCACAGACTCTGAAAATACATAAGCCACTGAAGCTGCCGTCGCCGATTGAACCACGGTGAATCCGGTCCAGCCATATAAAAAGGCAAGTGGCTTCCCGAAAATCCTCTTGAAATAGACGTACTGTCCTCCCGGCTCGGCAATTTGTGATGCCACTTCCGCATTGCTTAAGGCACCGAACCAGGACACGATTCCCGCCAGAACCCAACAAGCCAGAATCCAGACGGCTGTTCCTGTATCGGCTGACATGGGGGCTACTTTCTTAAAGACACCCGACCCGACCATCGAACTCACAACCAGTAAGAAAGCAGTACCCGGCCCAAGCCGTTGAACCAATCCGCTTTCGTGTTTTTCAAAGGTTTGTTTACTCATCCGCTTTTCTTTCGAAGGCAAAAAGCAAAATAATTGGGATTGAGAGCTGAATTTGCATCAGGAATTCCAATATTGCCTTCCTGAATTCACGAAATTGAAGTCCTGTTCTATGCGTCACTACCGCCTTTCCACCGTTTTACTGATCTCTCTGCTTACTTTTTCTTTCGCTGTCATAGGCCAGAAGAAAACCGAAACCTGGTCCAAAGTCCGGATCAAACTGGACCCGGCCCATACCATGCAAATGCTTGGTAGACTGGGCGTGGAAACCGATCATGGTGATATAAAGCCCGGACAATCGTTCACGTCAGCCTTTTCAGAAACAGAACTGGTTCGGATCCGGAAGGCGGGTTTTAAGACGGATGTTCTGGTGAAAGACGTGATTGAAGATTTTGAATTGCGAAACCAGGCGGTTGGTCCGGCGAAGATTCAGGAGAACTTTTTTGCGGATTTCTGCAACAAAGTGAAGAGTTACAAAACACCCAGACATTGGCGCCTGGGAACCATGGGTGGGCATCTGAAATATGAAGAAATGCTTGCTCATCTGGACTCTATGCGGATTCTGTATCCAAATTTGATTTCTGCCCGTGCCGCCATCGACACCACCAAAACCATTGAAGGACGCACCATCTGGTCGGTTCGTCTGTCTGACAATCCCAATGTTTCAGAGCCTTCTGAACCAGAGGCTTTGTATACAGCGGTGCACCATGCCCGGGAACCGGTCGGAATGCATCAGCTCATTTTCTACATGTGGTACCTTCTGGAGAACTACGATACGAATTCAGAAATCAAGGCTCTTGTGAACAACTCTGAACTGTATTTTGTACCCTGCGTGAACCCGGACGGTTACATTTACAATCAAACTGAGTTTCCATCTGGCGGCGGAATGTGGAGGAAAAACAGACGGGACAACAACGACGGAACTTTTGGAATCGACCTGAACCGGAATTATGGTCACAACTGGGGTTACGATGATTTTGGTTCAAGTCCGGAACCAGAAATGGATACATACAGAGGACCTGCCGGTTTTTCGGAGCCGGAGACTAGGGCGGTAAAGGCGTTTTGTGAAAACCATTCCTTTAAAATCGCCCTCAACTATCACACGTACAGCAATCTGATAATTCATCCCTGGGGATATGAAAACCTGCAGTGTGATGATTCTCTCCTTTTCTGGAATCTGACCCGTGAGATGTCGAAAGAAAACAACTACCGGATCGGCACCGGAATGCAGGTGCTCAATTACAACAGCAATGGTTCGTCTGATGACTTCATGTATGCCCAAACCGCACAGAAACCTAAAATTCTGGCGATGACCCCTGAAGTCGGTGACTGGTTCTGGCCAACACAGGACGAAATTCAGGGACTTTGTTTTGAAAATGTACACCAGAATCTGACAGTCCTTCGTGCACTTCATCCGATGGTGGAAATCCGTGACACAACCGGACTTTATCATTATCCCGGTCTTTCTTCATCACCCGGAACGCCGCGGATCCGGTTCAAAATTAACCGACTTGGGGCCTCCACAGCCAACGCAAACTTCACCGTTACATTTACTCCGTTTGGCACCAATTCAGCCGGAATCCCCATTCTGACAAAAACATACAATAACCTGGTTGCCAATCAGGTTCTGCTCGATAGTATTCAGATTCTGACAGGCTCATCCGCCATAGAACAATCTGCCAAAATCAACTGGGAAATGACCGTCAACAATGGCATTTTCATTACCCGTGATACCGTATTTCATTACGGAGGGTTTCGGGATATTCCTCCATCACTAACCGAAGACTGCGACATCATCAGTCGCTGGTCGGGAACATGGCTTATTCTCAATTCCGGACAAAGCGAAGGCACTGGATATCTAAAGCCAACCGAAGGCACATACAGCCCATTCATGGATGAAACAATGACCCGCATTGCACCTTTCGATCTGCGGTCACCTCAGATAAAATCTGCCCAGATGAGTCTGTGGACAAAGTTTGAAATCGAGAAAAACTACGACTACGCCAGTCTGGCTTTTTCTATTGATTCGGGGCAAAGCTGGACCAATGTCTGTACCGACAAATCCGTTCTCAGTTCACCATTTTCTCAGCAGGCCGGGGAAAATACCATCATTCCGATCTGGGATGGAAACCAGCTGACCTGGAGAAAAGAATTCATCAATCTGCAGGATTATCTCGGGCACAAACTATGGATCCGTTTCCATTTTGTATCGGATCAGTTTTCTGAATTTGAAGGGTTTGGAGTGGATGATATTCAGATTTCAACAAACCAACTTTTTACCAGCGTTAATTCATGTGAGTTACAAAAAGAAGATATTGTGATATACCCGAATCCGGGTAACGGCAAGTCGAAAATTCTGTTTCGTTCCGGATTGCCAGACCAACCAGCTGAAGTTTCCATCTTTTCTGCAGTCGGCAAAAAGGTGTACAATGGAAGTCTGAATTCCGGATACAATCAACTGGAGGCATTCAACCCGGATGCGGGATGTTATTTTGTAGTGGTCAGCACACAGTTGGGTAAGAAAATCCAAAAGACCTGGCTCGTGAAAAATTAACCAAATTGAATGAGGACGGCATCAGCCCTTGCCGGTATGCCGTCTTTCGCCAATCTGCTGTCGCCACATTGCGGAATAGAGACCTTTCATTTCCAGCAGTTGGTCGTGATTGCCTTGCTCCAGAATGCGACCGTGTTCCATCACATAAATCCGGTCGGAATGCATCACGGTAGACAGACGGTGCGCCACCATCACCACCAGATGTTCTTTGCTGCTGCTGATGGCTTTAATGGTTTGGATGATGTCGTCTTCTGTGATGGAATCCAGAGCCGAAGTGGCTTCATCAAAAATGAGCATTTTCGGATTTCGAAGAAGGGATCGGGCAATGGCTAGTCGCTGTTTTTCACCGCCAGAGACTTTCACTCCGCCTTCTCCAATATACGTGTCGAGGCCGTTCTGAGCTCTTTTCATCAACCCATCACAAGATGATTTTTTAAGGACAGAACGCAATTCTTCCTCCGTAGCAGAGGGATTCACAAACATCAGATTTTCCCGGATCGAACCGGCAAACAGGTGGGTTTCCTGCGTCACCAGTCCCAACTGGGAACGAAGATTTTCCAGATCCAGATCACTGACCAACGTGTTATTGTATCGGATCGTACCCGCTGAAGGATGATACAAGCCAACAAGAAGTTTGATCAGCGTAGATTTTCCGGAACCGGATGGCCCGACAAAAGCTACAGTCTCACCTTTTTTCATAGAAAGGTTGATATGTTCGATGGCTTCCTGCCCGGTACTGTCATACCGAAAGGCTACATCCTCAAAATCAATGGACGCAATTTCACTGATCCGGACGGCATCTTTTGGAATCCGCTCACGTGGCGTGTTCATTATGGCCTCGAAATTCTCCAGACTGGCCTGACTTTCCCGGTAAATATTAATGATGTTTCCCATTTCCTGAAGCGGATTGAAAATGGCAAACGAATAGAAAATCAGTGTCATAAACTG
>DAIOVD010000026.1:18549-31744 GCA_036759185.1 Catalimonadaceae bacterium
GCCAGATACAAAGGCACAATTACCCAATGAACTTTTATGGCATAAAAACAGACAAACGCAAATGCGACAGCCGCTGTGAAAATGATGTTAACACTGGCCGTGATTACTCGCTCCACATCTGTACGTACTTTCTGAAGGACGGTGAGTGTGGTTCCGCTTCTCTGGTTCTCGAATACCTGATAGGGAAGCTCAAGAGAATGGGAAAGTCCGTCAGAATAAATGCGGGCGCCAATTCTTTGCGTGATCACATTGACGTAATAATCCTGAAAATTCTTTGCAATTCGGGAAATGAACGCAACACCTACGATTCCCATAAGCAATTTGCCGGCGCCCCATAGGAATTCATCGCGGCTGTACTGATGAAATTTTGTAAGATAGGTGTCGATGATTTTTCCAACCAGAAAAGGGTCCAGCATGGAAAATACCTGATTGACAGAGGCCAGCAATAAGGCAATGACGATTAGCCCGCTGTGATTTTTTAAGTAGCTCCAGAGAAGTTTCATGAGTTATAGCGGGGCAAATAGCACAATCGCTCTGATTTCACTGAGGGGATTTTGGTTGAAATCCCACATGGAAACAGATATGCCGGAAAGCAAGAAAACGGATTGGTTCAACTGTTTCCAGGATTTGGTATTACTTGATCCGGATGTGGAAATTTGCAGATTCATTTCCTGATTTGTGCTTTCACTTGAAGTGTAACAAACTGGTTTTCAGCAAAATAATTTGAAGTCGGCTAGATTATCAAAAGGAATGGTTTGGTACAGCTCATTTGGTTGCTTACTTTGCATCCTGTTTGTGTATTAATCCGCAACGGAGACTTCCGACCCCTTCATGAAACGAATAACCAATTCAGTCTCACCACTGATTCTTACCATATTCATCCTCTTCTCCCAGGTGACCTTTGCCCAGGTAGAAGGAATCAGCATTGTATCGGCTGAAAACTATTTTCTTGACAAAGACTACCGGAACGCCCTGATCGGATTTGAGGATTATCTTCAGGGTATACAGTTCAACCGTGATGTAGCTTATAAAGCTGGCATATGTGCCACCCGTCTGGGAATTGGAAAAAAAGGGATATACCACATCACAAACGCTAAATCGGCCGGGAAATCAGACAATTACCTTCCGTTCTGGCTCGGTCGCTCTTACCATCTGGATGAACAATGGGATTCTGCATCCAAATACCTCGAGCAATACCTTGATGTGTTTCCGATTGATAAATCCTTTAAGCGGGAAGCCGATCTTTATCTCAAGCAGATTGAACTGGCCAAAAGCATGATGCCTACGACTCTTCAGCCGGTTGTGATTGAAGATATGGGAAGTGGTATCAATTCTGTGTATTCAGAATTCCATCCGATGCTTACCCAGGATGGAAAAATGCTGGTGTATTCCAGCCGGAAAAAAGGATATATGGAAGAGAAGCTGATGGATGACG
Source organism: Catalimonadaceae bacterium (assembly GCA_036759185.1). Taxonomy (GTDB): domain Bacteria; phylum Bacteroidota; class Bacteroidia; order Cytophagales; family Flexibacteraceae; genus CAMDMI01. The sequence continues at coordinate 19,985 of DAIOVD010000026.1, forward strand.
GGGAGTACAAAGAGAAAATTTTTATGTCCCGGAAACTGGAGGATGGTAGCTGGAGCAAAGGTATTCCCATACGTTTGGTTGAAGGTCGCAACAAGGACCTCGATTATCTGCCAATTCAACTTCTTGACAATGACACAAAGCTACTTCTCTGTAAAATCCAGAACAATGAAGTGAAGCTTTTCATTTCAGAATATGTAAATGAAAGTTGGAAATTGCCTTATCAGGTTCCAATGGAACAGGATCCCCGGTTTTTTACAGGGGACATCATCTTTTCCAATGATCTGAAAAAAGTAGTGTTCACCACAGATGGTAATACCAATAAATTCCAGAATGATCTGTACACCAGTTCATTTGATTCGAAAACCGAAAAATGGTCAGAGCCATCCTATCTTGGTAAAAATGTAGACTCAAACAAGGACGAAGCAGCACCTTTTTTCATCGATGAAAAAACACTGGTTTTCAGTTCCAAATCAGAAAACGGTCTTGGCGATTTTGACCTGTTCAAAACAGAGTGGGATGAGGAAAAGAAGACATGGAAAGAGCCTGTTAACATGGGATTCCCTTATAACACACCGAACAACGATTTTTACTTCTTTACCCAGACCGGCAAATCGGATGTCCAGTACTTCTCATCTGTCCGGGGTTCAACCCGTGGACAAACCGATATATACAGAGTCACCAAAACCGCCATTGTGGAAGGCAAAGGTTTGATAAAAGATGAAACAGGAAAACCGGTTCCGTCTGCCAATCTGATGTTTGATGATCCGGAAAACTACCAGAATGTAAAGATATCAACCAATGCAGAGGGTCGATTCTCAGGCAAACTTGTGGCTGGTCAGACGTATCTTGTTCACTATGAGAAAAACAACGTGATGCTGGAAGGTGTTTTGAAAATTTCGTTTCCGGTTGACCCTGCCCAACTTGGAAATCTGGATGTTCAGTTAATTCCGAAAACTGCTCCTAAAACAGAGACAGAATCCGGCAGCAGTTCCGGAGAATAATCAGGAATTCTTTCTCAGGAGTTTCTGCATGTATTTGCCCAGGATGTCAAATTCCAGATTGACACCATCCCCTGCTTTCAATGTTCGAAATGTGGTGTTTTCCCAGGTATAAGGAATAATGGCAACGGAGAAAGAACTGTCTCCGGAATCCACCACAGTCAGGCTTACTCCGTTTACACAGACGGAGCCTTTTTGAACCGTTACGAAACCGTCCGCAGGTGGGTATTCAAAATAATAACGCCAGGAACCCTGATCTTCGACCACCTTCACACATGTTCCTTTTACATCGACATGGCCTTGTACAATGTGGCCGTCGAACCGTCCGCTGGCAGGCATGCAACGCTCCAGATTGACGGTACCCCCTCTTTTCCATTCTCCCAGATTGGTTTTCTGAAGAGTTTCTGAAATGGCAGTAACCCAGTACCGATCGTTTTCAATGCGGGTAACGGTAAGACAGACTCCGTTGTGGCTCAGACTTTGGTCAACTTTCAGTTCAGAGGTGAATGGACAACTCAGTTCAAAATGAACATTTCCTTTTTCCTGAACAATGCCATGAATGGTTCCGACGGCTTCTACGATTCCGGTAAACATAGTTTTTCAAATAATGTTATGGTTTGGACGGCTTCTTTCACATCGTGTACACGCAGAATGTGGGCACCTTTCTGAAGTGCGGCCATGTGCAAAGCCGTCGTGCCGTTGAGTGCTTCATCTGCTGAACAATCCAGTGTTTTATAAATCATCGACTTTCTGGAAATCCCCACCAGCAATGGGCAATCCAGCATACTGAATTCTTCCAGACTGGCAAAGAGTTCAAAGTTCTGGTCCACATTTTTGCTGAACCCAAAACCCGGATCGGCAATCACATCGCGGACACCTGCTTCCTGTGCAGATTTAATCGCATTCTGTAACTCAGAGAGCACATCCGTGACCAAATGAGAGTACGATTGAGTTTTGTGCATCGAGGAAAATGATCCCCGGCTGTGCATAATTATATACGGAACCGACTGTTCGGCAAGTAGTTGGAGCAATGCAGGATTGCTCCCGCACCGAATGTCGTTGATCAGATCCGCTCCTTCCGAAAGGACAGCACCTGCAACTTCAGGCCGGTAGGTGTCGATGGATAAAACTGCGTCAGGAAATTCCTTCCGGATATTTTTGATGGCGGGAATAAGGTGTTGGATTTCTTCATCGGTCGTTATTTCTATGGCGCCGGGTCTGCTCGACATTCCGCCCAAATCCAGAATGGCGGCTCCTTTCTCCAGCATTTTACCCGCTGCTTGCATCAATTGGGTACTGTCCGGGATTCGGCTGCCGGAGTAAAAGGAATCCTGACTCAGATTCAGAATGCCCATCACTTTGGGGCGTGACAAATCCAGAAGACGAGACCCGATCCGGATGGAGAAAGGTCGGGGATGTGAATATGGTTTTCTGAAAAAATCAGACATCCAGCGAAAACGGACGAAGAGCCGGGAATGAAGTTTGTTGTTCAGCAGCAACAGGAGCAGAAGGACTCTTTCTTGCCAAAGGTGACTGGTGTTTATTGACGCCCACCATCAGCAGATTGCCGGAAGCAAAACGGGATTGAAGTGCTGTCTTTCTTTCCACCACCATCGATTGAAATTCTCCGCTTTCAATCCAGGATGTGAAGGATTTTTCATTCCAATCTGTAAACAATTTCCAGGCTGCATTGGTCAGTTCATGTGTCAGTTTTTCCACCATATAGCTTCCTGTAGCCGGATCCAGAACATCATCCAGGTGCGATTCTTTTGTTGCCAGCAAACCGATGTTTACTGCCTGGCGACAAGCTTCCAGTCCCATCGAAGGATCGAGGGTATGTGGATGAACCAGAACTGAATCTGCACCGGCGATCAGAGCCGACATCACTTCGGATGTATGACGAAGAAGGTTTCCGTCCGGATCGGTGTGGCTCCAGTAAACACCGGAAGTTTCCACTTCGATCTGACCAGCTTGCTTTCCAGCCTTATTGAGGGAACAGAAATTCATCCACAACAACCGCATGGCCCGGATTTTCCCGATTTCGAGCCAGTATGATGGGCTGGCCGCCAGGTGAAGAACCCAGTTTTTACAGTTGGCAGCAAAATCCTTCGCTGCAACGGATTGCCGGTATTGCTCAGCAACCAACAGACAGAACGCCAGTTCCTGAACGGCAGAACCTCCGGCATTGTGTACATCAGAAGCATGAATATGAAAAGGACCGTTATGGGCCGATTTTTTAAGTTGAAGGAAAGACGGTGTCCATTCTCCGAGACGAAGGCTGTCCATCACCGGATCAGAACAGATTCCGGTTGAAGCATCCGATGGATTTCTATTTCCAAGGCGGTATTCAACCGGAAGCAAATGACCTGACAATGAGGTACCATCCGTTGAAACCCATGACTGAAATCCATAGGTTTCGGCAGTGGCTATGTCGGATGCGGTTGCGTGTTTCAACGAATGTGTTGAGACCTTAAAAACAGGCTTCCAGTCAGGCCTTTGTTGTTTCCAGGTTTCATGAAATTCCGTCAGATACCTGCCTTCGCCTTCAGGAAAAGCAGAATCATACAAGGCATCCAGAGAAAAAAACTCTGAAACGTGCCAATCCAGATCAGCGAGTGAAAGTGGGGACTTCAATTCTTTTTGAAGCCTTTCTCTCCATTGAGAAATACGGACGGATGGTTTTTCAATTTCGGCAGAAAGCATGGGCACTGGTGTAAAACGATGACGCAATTACGCCAAAACTACCTTGCTTTGGAAACTGATCTGCTCATAAAAAGCTTCATATTTTGGCAGGATATTGTGGATGTCAAATTCCTGAGCTCTGGCCAGTGAAGCAGATTTAAACTGAGGCAGGTTTTCGGGTTGTAAAATGAACAATGCATTTTTTGCCATGTCTTCAATATCCCCAACTTTGCTCATAAATCCGGTTTTTCCCTGAATCACCAGTTCCGGCAAACCACCGGTATTACTGGAAATAACCGGCACTTCGCAGGCCATGGCTTCAAGAGCAGCCAGACCGAAACTTTCTTTTTCAGACGGCATAATAAACAGATCGCAAACCGAGAGGAGTTCTTCCACTGCATCCAGTTTTCCAAGGAAACGAACGTCTTCACAAAGATCATATTCCCGGCAAAGGTTTTCCATTCGTTGTCTCTCCGGACCATCTCCAACAAGCAGGAGTTTGGCGCCGGTTTCTTTCCGGACCAGAGCAAACATCCCGATCACATCTTCTATCCGTTTTACTTTGCGGAAATTGGATGTGTGCACCAAAAGCTTTTCACCGTTCGGGCAAATCGCCATTTTGAAATGCTCTTTTGGCTGTTTCCTGAACCTGGATAGATCTATGAAATTCGGGATCACTTCGATGTGCCGTGAAATGCGGAAGGTATCGTAGGTTTCCTGAGCCAGATCAGCTGAAACTGCAGTGACACCATCCGACTGATTGATGCTGAAGGTAACCACAGGTTCATAGCTGGCATCTTTCCCAACCAGCGTGATATCGGTTCCGTGCAAGGTGGTGATCACCGGAATGTGAATTCCCTGTGATGCCAGAATCTGTTTGGCCATATAGGCAGCTGACGCATGCGGAATGGCATAGTGAACGTGGAGAAGATCGAGTTTTTCGTACTTCACCACATCCACCATTTTACTGGCGAGGGCTGTTTCGTACGGAGGATATTCAAACAATGGATAATGTTGAAAACGCACTTCATGGAAGAAGACATTTTCATTGAGAAAATCGAGTCGCTGAGGTTGGTTATAGGTAATAAAATGAACCTGGTGGCCCTTGTCGGCCAGGCCTTTACCCAATTCTGTGGCTACAACGCCGGATCCGCCAAAAGTCGGATAACAAACAATGCCTATGCGCATTTTTACGATTTTGAAAACAGTGTATTGCCCAGAAATCCTTTTCCTTTTTCCTCTTCTTCGAGGTCACGGAGCTGAATATTCAGGGCTTTTGTGGAAATGATGGTTTCGTACGTAGAGATTATCAAAGACCCTGCCAGAAGTAGGATGCTGATGGCAAAAACGACTTTGGCTTCGGTCTGAAACTGATAAAAAATAAGGGCCATACAGATTACACAACAGGTAAGACTCAACACACCGAGCACCTGCATGTCGCGAATGAGACGGAGCCGGTGTTTCAGATTTTTGATCTGATTGAGCATGTTCTCCGAATTTTCCTGCTGATACTCTTTGTACAAATTGCGGATCAGCGAACCAAGGGCCAGAAATCGGTTGGTGTAGGCCAGCATGATCAGCGTAAGTGCCGGAAAAAGCAAAGCAGGTGTGTTGATGGTCAGTTCCAAAGTGAAGGACGGTCTGTGGTTGCCAATATCAACCGGATTGCGGGAATAAAGTTAAAAAAAGGCCAAAAAAAAGCCACGCACCAGGCGTGGCTCCATCGTCGGCTGACGAAATTATTTTACAGTTGACATGTGACCGATGAGATCAACCAGCTTGCTGCTGTAACCCCACTCATTGTCGTACCAGCTTACCACTTTCACGAAAGTCGGGCTCAACTGGATTCCAGCTTTGGCATCGAAAATAGAAGTACGGGCATCGCCAAGGAAATCGTTTGATACCACATCATCTTCGGTGTAACCCAGGATACCTTTCATGTCACCTTCTGAAGCCGCTTTCATTGCTTTTTTGATGTCTTCGTAGCTGGTTTCTTTTACCAGACGAACGGTCAGATCGACAACGGAAACATCCGGAGTCGGAACGCGGAATGACATACCGGTCAGTTTACCTTTCAGTTCCGGAATCACCAGACCTACCGCTTTGGCAGCACCGGTCGAAGAAGGAATGATGTTCTGATAGGCACCACGTCCACCTCTCCAGTCTTTGGCAGAAGGACCATCTACTGTTTTCTGAGTAGCCGTTACCGCATGAACAGTGGTCATCAGACCTTCCAGAATTCCGAAATTATCGTTCAGAACTTTTGCAATCGGAGCCAGACAGTTGGTGGTGCAGCTTGCGTTTGATACGACCGTCATGGAAGCATCGTATTTATTTTGATTGACACCCATTACGAAGGTCGGCACATCGTCGCTTTTTGCCGGAGCCGAAATCACAACACGTTTGGCACCCGCTGAAATGTGTTTGGAAGCAGATTCTTTATCGAGAAACAAACCGGTTGATTCAACCACGTATTCAGCACCAACGTCACCCCATTTCAGGTTGGAAGGATCTCTTTCAGCCGTTACACGGATGGTTTTTCCGTTTACAACCAGGGAACCATCTTTCACTTCAACTGTACCTTTGAAAATTCCATGGGTTGAATCGTACTTCAACATATAAGCCATGTAATCTACTTCGATCAGGTCATTGATCCCTACAACTTCGATGTTGGGGTTCTGAGAAGCAGCACGAAAAACGAGGCGGCCAATCCGGCCAAATCCATTAATACCAATTTTGATTGTCGACATTATGTTTTGAAAGAAAGGATTAGAATTCAAAATCTGCCGCAAAATTAAAGAAAGAGAATCCTAAAAACAACCAAAGTGAAAAAGTAAATGCGACTGGCTTTCAGTCACTTGTATTTTTTTTTCAAAATTTATTGCATTGAAAAACTTTTCCCATACTTTTGCGGTCCCATTCAGAAAAATGGTCCGTTCGTCTAGGGGTTAGGACACGTCCCTTTCACGGATGAAACACGGGTTCGATTCCCGTACGGACTACAGAAAGTATATTAAAATGGGATACTAACCCCGGAAAAGCCTCGCCAAAAGCGGGGCTTTTTTATTGTCTTTCCCTTCCGGAATCATCAGAATAGTTCCGGAACCTGCCGGGTTCAGATTGTTTAAAAATCAATTTTCTTTGTGGCTTCCATGAGCCGGTGTCAGGACCATCGATAGCATGTTACCTTTTCCCTGATTGAATGAAAATTCTCGTCATCACTTTCTGCTCTGTTTTCATCAGCAGTCTGTTCTCCATAACTGCATCCAGTCAATCCCATATTGACATTGAGTTCACAATGGTCCGGAAGCCGGATTCAATTTTGCCAAAGCTGAGCCGCTTCACCAGTTTATACCCTTTGGAGGACAGTCTGAATACAAGTTCCCTGAAATTTGGAGGCCGCGTGAATGTCTGGGTTGTTCGCCGACCCGATGCCTTCCGGAAAGTGATCAATGAATTTCATCAATATGCCATTGCCAGAGGTGCTACCGGATACAAGTTGATTTCATATTCAGAAGACCCGGACAGCGATGGTTTTGATTTCCTGTTTGATATTTTCAGAATGACAGACTCCGTTCTGAAAATTAACCAGTCGATGAAACCGATCAACAAGGTGATCATTTTCAATTCTACCGATACCGCACATTTGGATATCAATCATTCCACTCATTATTTCTATCCAGGTACCTGGTATGGCTTTGATCCCAGACCAGACGAGACCTATTGGATCTCGTCAGAATCTGGCCAGACCCGGACGCTCAGACCTGCTGATTTGAGAGTTGGGAAGAATTGGTTCCTTTACAGCGACCAAAAGAAAAAATCGGCAGCCTATAAAAATGGCTTGTTTGCAGCCGGCATTTTGGGCGGATTGTTGGGAGGAATGATTTTCGTGGTTACAGTAAGTGAATCTGGCCATCATGAACTGAAGCAACTGGACGAACAAAGAGCCTACTTACTAAGGAAAATTTACAAACAAATTCCGGAACCGGAGATCCGAATTCATCCAAAAATGAGGCAAAAGCAAACAGAAGCACCTGTCAGGAAATAGACAATTTTTTCAACCTCAGGTAATAAGATACCCAATTTGCTGGGTTCCGTTTCCCGGATAACAATCTTTCAGATCTTCATCAGTCAATCCACGGATACAACCGTTGTAATCAAGGTTGCTTCAATCTATGGCTTTCACCAGAATGGGGACCTGAAACATGCTATTTACACAGACCAGAAGGTTATTGCCGGAGCCGGCAAACCATTTTGTCTGAATTTCTTAACCCGCTGAAAATTGTTTTTTGATTGCAATCGCATATGTTGCAAAGCCAAAACTGGATTGCTTGTTTCCATCTTTCCTTACCACCAGATCTTACCATTATGCGCCTCTTCGACAATCTACATACCTACCAGAAACGATTTCCGGGAAAAGTGCTGTTTCAGTTCAAAGCGAACGGAAAATGGCATGACATTCCGGTGGAAGAATTCATTGCGGTTTCACGGCAATTGTCGAAAGCGCTCTATGCAGCGGGAATCCGGAAAGACGACAAAGTGGGGATTATTTCCAACAACCGTCCGGAGTGGAACATGGTTGATTATGCCTGCCAGTATCTGGGAGCGGTGTCGGTTCCGATTTATTCGACTTTGCTGGAAGAAGACATCGCCTACATTTTTCAGGATGCTGGCGTGAAGATGGTTTTTGCAACAGGAGATGAACTCTGTGAAAAGGCGCACCGGGCTTCCAAAGGAATTGGCGATTTCAAAGCCGTTTATTCCTTCGATCCATCCCATACCTTCGGATTCTGGAAAGATTTTTCTCAGACGGGATCCGATGTTTCCGATGCCACCATCGACGAAATGTCGGCCAGTGTGGATACAGAAGACCTTCTCACCTTAATTTATACGTCGGGCACAACAGGAAAGCCAAAAGGCGTTATGCTTACACACCAGAATTTGTTCAGCAATGTGAAATCCTGCACGCCTTGTTTTCCGCTTACCCCCGACAGCAAAGCCCTCAGCTTTTTGCCGCTCTGCCATATTTATGAGCGGATGCTGAGTTATTTATACATCAGCATCGGAATCACGGTGGCCTACGCCGAGTCAATGGATACGATTGGGGAAAACATGAAAGAAGTGCACCCGAATCTGTTTTGTACCGTGCCGCGACTGCTCGAAAAAGTGTACGACAAAATCGTGGCGAAAGGGCAGGAGCTCACCGGAATCAAACGGGCCCTGTTTTTCTGGGCACTGAAATTGGGTCAGCAATATGAACTGAACTCGGATATGGGATTCTGGTACCGTTTTCAATTGGGTCTGGCCAATAAAATCATATTCAACAAATGGCGGGAAGCCCTCGGTGGTGAAGTGAAGTTTATTGTTTCAGGAGGAGCTGCATTACAGCCCCGTCTGGCCCGTGTGTTTTCGGCGGCACAGATTGTGGTGATGGAAGGATACGGACTTACAGAAACCAGTCCCGTTATTTCGGTAAACCGCTACGAAGAAGCGAGTCGGAAAATCGGAAGCGTGGGTCTGGTGATTGACGGAGTGGAAGCAAAAATTGCAGCCGACGGCGAAATTTTATCCCGCGGACCCCACATTATGAAGGGATATTATAAGCGTCCCGATCTCACGGCCGAATGCATTGATGCCGACGGTTGGTTTCATACGGGCGACATCGGCGAGTTTCAGGACGGGAAGTTTTTGAAAATCACCGACCGCAAAAAGGAAATGTTCAAAACCTCCGGCGGAAAATACGTGGCGCCACAGGGCATCGAAAACAAACTGAAGGAAAGTATGGTGATCGAGCAGGCCATGGTGATTGGCGACGGAGAAAAGTTCCCGGCGGCCCTGATCGTTCCTTCCTTCGACGGGCTCAAAAGCTGGTGCAAAATCAAGGAAATCGACTGGACCGACAACGCCTCAATGCTGAAGGAAAAAGTGATTCAGGATAAGTTTCAGCACGAGCTCGACAAAACCAACGAAGGACTGGCCCAGTACGAAAAGATCAAAAAGATTAAAGTGGTGGAAGGTCCGTGGACGGTTGATACCGGCGACATGACCCCAAGTCTGAAGCTGAAACGTAAAATCCTGATGGCCAAATACGCCAAAGAAGTGGAGGCGATCTACAGGGAGTAGGGGAGAGGCCAAGGGTGGAATCGGATTCTGATTATTTAAGTTGGCAGTTATCTGTTGTAACTAAATAAAAAAGCCCCTCCCAATCCGGAAGAGGCTTTTGCAGATGAACAACCGATTGTTCTTTTGTCGAATTAGAAGAGCGAATGAAAAACTTCAATAATGTCCTGAACAGGAGAAAATCATGATTTCGTCGGATGTTACTTTATAAATCAGACGATGCTCATCATTGATTCGCCTTGACCAATAACCAGTCAGATCATGTTTTAAAGGTTCGGGTTTGCCAATTCCCGACCAGGGATTTTTCTGAATATCCTCGATCAGTTCAAGCACTTTGAAAACCAATTTCTGGTTTCCGGTTTTAAAAGAAGTGAGTTGATTCAGGGCTGTTTGGGAAAATACGATGGACTTCATTCTTTCCCATATTCGGTGGCAAAGTCATGCAAAGCGTCCATGGTGAATATCACACTCTGACCTTCTGTTATTTCATTTGATGAGGCCTGGATCATTTTTACGAAGGTCGGATTGTATTCCTGTTCCTGAAGGGTGATTTCGATTTCAGGATCGGAGGCGGCCGATAATTTTCCCAGTGCCATCCGGAGTTTATCCAGAAAAGCAGGATTCATTTCGGAAAGCCGGACTCGAATAGTGGTTTGCATAAAACAAATTTAACAGAATTTCAGAGGAATCGGAATTCATCATTGCCTGACCTCTTTTTTGGATTTCCTCCTGCAACAAAAAAGCCCCTCCCAATCCGGAAGAGGCTTTCGAAGTAAAACAACAGTTTAGTTCAGGAATAGACTGGAGTTTTGTTTAGACGGCCGGAATTTCAGCGATGCGGGCATCAATGGCCGCGATGAAACGATTAACCAAATCCAACAATACAATGGTTTCTTCCACATCGTATGCTTCCTGTACCACATCGACCGGAGAAGCGGCTTTGATTTCATACAATTCCAGTTTTGAAATCCGCCACTCCAATTCCTTGATGTATACCTTCAGTTGCTCTTTGTCCTTTCCTTCCGGAAGTGTGGCAACTTTGGTTCTGGAGCTGTCTAACTCAATTTGAAATTTCGAGCGGTCTGCCTGCCGTTCACTCAGGGTTCTGGAAGAATTACTTGATTTTTCCGTGATCAACGTCTGACGCTTTTCAAGTCTCAAACGTTCGAGGGTTGCATTTTTCTTGATAACCTCGCACTGATCTTTCGTTTGTAATACGTTTGTTAAAAACATTTTAATTCAATTTTTTAGTTTGTATTTTTCTAAGACTTCGGTGGGTGAGGGAAAGAGAACACAGGTTTTGCAAGTGCCTGTGAACTGGAGTCTTTCCTTCGCTAATGCCTCCTCTGCATGTGAGTCCGGAAACTTTGGATCCGTTTTCTTCCGGGCTCAGAACCTTTCTTTTTTCGTGTGGGCTTTTTGTTTGCCAGACCTTCTGGCTCATTGCCCGTTGCAAAGGAAAAACGGGATTTTAGATTATGAAAACGGATTTGGCCCGACGATTTTTTCGGCCTGGGAAATTTTCATTGAAATTCTCGAAAATCGACCTTTTTTGAAAATTGTTGCGAGGATCCATAATGACCCTTCAAAAATTTGGCCCCAGTCGTAAAAATATTTTAGAAATTATGGAATCTCGCGTCGTTTTCAGAGGAAAACTGACAAAAATCATGAAAATATTTTTTCGGCAATCCCGATTTTGACAGAAAAATGGGGAGATTTTCTCTGGATTCTAGTTGGTAGCCGTCCGGAATCAGGGTCGTTTTTTCATGATTTTTCGGATGAAGAAAATTTGAAAGGTGGAATCGGTTGGTTTTCCTCTTACGGTGATCGGTTGTATTTATCTCAAACGACGAAATTTTTGCCGCAGAACAGAGCTGTCCGAAAAGTCGCTGCTCTTTGAATCTAAGCACCCTGTTAAACAGTTAAAATTATGTGAATTTTCTATTTGACCTATGTGTCT
>DAIOVD010000027.1:0-31385 GCA_036759185.1 Catalimonadaceae bacterium
GGAACTGGTGATTGGACTTTAATCGAATGCACCGATTTCACCGGAATTCCATCCTTCCCTTTCTTCAACACCCTACTGCATGGAAGTGGTTGCTGGCGGCTGCGGTGTTGTTCCGGTTTGCGTTTCTGTTTGCTTCCGGCCTTTGGAAAACCGAAGAATACTGGGAATACGGTGAAATCGCCCGGCTGCTTTCGGAAGGTCGGGGCTATAGTTTTCCATTTGTGGATGAGCAGCTCCAGTTTCTGAAAGACGCCTGGTATCCATCGGCTTTAATGCCACCCGGCTATGTTTTTTTTCTGTATCCGTTCCTGCTGATTCAGAATGTGGTGATCCGCAACCTGCTGCTGTTCACCGTTCAGATCGGATTTTCAGCATTGGCGATGTGGTTCAGTTATCGCCTCGTGAAACAGAAAGCGGGTGTGGAAACCGCTGTAGTAACGCTTCTTTTTCTGGCCTTTACACCGGACCTGGTGTATGCGTCTTGCAGTGTAGGTCCGACTGTCTGGTTTCATTTTTTACTTAGTCTTTTCCTTTGGGCTCCGTCCGGGATGAAACAGGCCCGGTTAACGTTTGTTCAAATTCTCAGCGCAGGACTTTTGGTGTTGATGCGCTCGGAAGTATTCCTGTTTTTCGCGGTGTACGCAGCCTGGCAATGGTGGAATGGCTACCGGCTTCAGGCTGCTTTTTTACTGATGGGAATCGCTTTGATTTTGGCGCCCTGGCTTTTCCGGAATTACAGAGAATTCGGAAAACCGGTGTTGTCGGCCAGTGCGGGGGTTAATTTTTACAGAGGTAACAACCCGGGTGAGATCGGAGACTGGCCCTATGCCTGGAGCGATACCGTCCTGAAGATGAGAAAGAATCCCGCCACGTTTGAAGGGAAGTTTGATTCGCTGGCGATGCATCAATCATTGGATTGGATTCAGCAAAATCCTGGCACCTGGCTTACCCGAATGCCTGAGAAACTGGCTCGTTTCTGGATCATCGACTGGCCGGATCCGAGAACGCATCCACCTCTGTACTGGATTCCCTGGTTTGCAACCTTCCTTCTTGGACTGGTCGGACTTCGAAATAAAGAAGCCCGAAATCAATTTTTTCCTCACTTGATTCTTCTGGCGGTTTACACTTTGGTGATCCTTATCTTCTTTCCCCAACTTCGTTATTTGACGCTGGTTAAGTTTTTCTGGATGCCTTTTGCGGCAGTGGGAGTTTTGAACTGGATAAAAACAGGCAGGACGGATCCAGATTGAGAGTTAGATCTTCCTCACCAAATCAACATAAAACCATAAAAAAAGGCAGCCTGGTGACAAGCTGCCTTTTTCTTAGAAATCTGAATGGATTGATTAATGTCCGCCAGAAATCTTTTTATCAAAATCAATACCCTGTGCACGAAGAATGCCACTTACTTTCCAGGCATAAAACGCCAGGTAAGCGAAGCAGATAACTCCCACAATATAGCTTTGGTGAATATTGGTAAGGTCAGCGACATATCCCTGCAGCCAACTCACGATTCCACCACCCATAATCATCATAATCAGGAAATTACTTCCCTGGCTGGTTTTATTACCGAGCCCACTGACAGCCAGTGTAAAAATACATGGCCAAAGGGTGGAGCAGAACAAACCAACACTGGTGAAGGCATACACGCTGGCCATTCCGGTTGTATTCATCCCAACTAATAGTGCACCGATTCCGAGCACAGAGAAAATCAGCAGCATCCGGGCGGGGTTGCCTTTACTGGCAAGATCCGCAGCGATCAGAACGAGGATGATCAACGCATACACATAGAAAGGACTCAGGTCATGGCCAGCAATGGAATTCACCATCAAAAACACACCGAAGGCAAGATAAGGAGCAATAAACTTTACAATCTTTTCAACGCTGGAAGAAAATCCGAATGCTTCCACAGCGCCGGTCCATCGACCAATCATCAAACTGGCCCAATACAATGAAATATAGGGAGCCACTTCGCTGATGGCGAAACCGAGGTCTTTCTCCATATACGCAGGGAGGTTACTGGCAGTGGATACTTCTACTCCCACATAGACAAAGATTCCCAGCATACCCATCAATAACTGAGGATACTGCAAAGCAGATGACCTGGCATTATCAGCAGGATTTTCACTGTGTCCTTCTTCAATGGCCGGACGATCCGGAATGGAAGACATTTTCAGAATGACAGCCACAACCAAAAAGGCAAGACCCAGAATCAGATAGGGTGTTTTAATGGTTTGGACATCTATGTTGGTATCATGAGATGCTGCGGATCCGAAGATGGCAAAACTCACGATCAATGGTCCGATGGTGGTTCCCAGGTTGTTAATTCCCCCGGCCAGAGTAAGACGTTGTGAGCCAGTTTGAATGGAACCCAGTGCAATCGCCAGTGGATTCGCCACTGTTTGCTGGAGAGAAAATCCAAGGCCAACAATGAACAGGCCAGACAACATCAGATTAAATGAACCCATATTGGCTGCCGGGTAAAAAAGAAGAGTCCCCAAGGCCGAAATGGCAAGACCCACCGATAAGGCATTTTTGTAACCAATCTTGTTGGTAAGATCTTCTTTCAACAAACCTGAAACGGCCATGTACAACAAAGAACCGACGGAGTATGCCACATAAAAGGCAACGGACACCAGCTGACTTTGACCCTGACTGAGATCAAAGGCTTTTCTGAAAACAGGAATCAGAATGTCATTACTGGCTGCAACGAAGCCCCAGAAAAAGAATACAGAAATCAGGACTGAGAAGGCACCCCAGTTCGTCGATTGGTTTTTTTGATTCATTATTTGGTTAAAATGATAATTGAAACTACTAAGAGCGGTAAAGATGATTGCTTTTTTTGGTTTCCTGCAAACCCGCTCCCCAAAAAGAGAAAAGGGAATTCAGGTTACTAATCAGCCTTCATGGAATATAATTTCCTCCAACGTGGCCAACCCTGTGGTGGCCGGCTCTTCGATAAACCTGGCTTTCAGACTGCCAGGGAAAGCCGTGGCACCCGGATCCACTACATAAATAGTGCAGCGGGGAGAAACATACTGAACCAGCGAAGCAGCAGGATAGACCTGGAGCGAGGTCCCCACAACCACCAGAATATCCGCTCTTGACGCAATGTCGATGGCCGGTTCCATCATGGGCACTTCTTCCCCGAACCACACAATATGAGGACGGAGCTGCGAACCGTCCGGAGCCAGATCGCCCCGGTTTAATGCCCAGCCTTTAATGGAAAAAACGGCCTCCGGATTCTTCGTGCTTCGGCTTTGAAACAACTGACCGTGCAGATGCAGCACCTTTTTGCTTCCGGCTCTTTCGTGGAGATTGTCAACATTTTGTGTAATGATGTCCACATCGAATCTCTTTTCCCATTCCACCAGACGGAGGTGGGCAGCATTGGGCTCGGCTTTGAGTGCACTTTTCCTCCTTTCGTTGTAAAATTCCAGTACCAGATCCGGATCCTTTCGCCATGCACCTGGGGTGGCTACATCTTCAACACGATACCCTTCCCATAATCCGTCGCTACCACGGAATGTGGCCAGTCCGCTTTCTGCCGAAATACCGGCACCTGAAAGGACAACAAGTTTTGGTTTTTTCATGATGGTTAATTGCAAAGTCAAATCTAAACCATCAGTTCCATAGCAATGCGGTCGGCCAGAAGTTTTCCTTCTTCCGTCAGAAAAACAAACTGATTCTGTCTGTAAATCAACGCTTCCTTCTCAAAAGCGTTCAGTTCTTCCTGCCTGATTTGATCCAGAACAATCCCACTGATTCCGGACAATTCATCCAGATCTAGACCCCATTTGGTCCGGAGTCTGGTGAGAATATGTTCATTGGCCCGATCTACATCCGAAAGGATTTCCACCTTCTGGTACAACTCACCCTTTTCCAGTATGCTTTTAATATATAAAGCATTGTTGGGCAGATTTTCGGTTCTTTGCATTCCATCAAATCCATGCGCTCCCGGCCCGATGGCGTCATATGGTTTTTGAAACCAATAATTGGTATTGTGAACAGCAAAGAAACCCGGCTGTCCAAAATTGGAAATCTCGTATCCTTCAAATCCGGATTCTGCCAATCTCTTCCTCACATATTGAAACTGTTGCACCGCACTTTCTTCCGGCAAAGGCTGCAACTCGCCTTTTTTGAAGCGCTTCCCGAAAACGGTCTGGGGCTCAATCGTTAGTCCATAAGCCGATATGTGCTTTGGCGAAAGAGACAGCATCGAATGAATATCTTCCTCCAGTTCCTGAATCGTGCTTCCTGGGAAATTGTACATCAGGTCGAGGGAGATATTTTCGATCCCGGCGTCCTGTGCCTGCTGTACGGCATGGCGACCTTCTTCGGCTGAGTGAATGCGGTTCATCCAGGTTAACCTTTCGTTATGTGACGACTGTAAACCGATACTCAACCGGTTAATTCCCAGCTGATTCCATGCAGATATCATAGAATCCGACATGTCATCCGGATTGGCCTCCAGTGTGACTTCCGCTCCAGGGTCAACCTCATAATGACGGTGAATGGCTTCGAACAATTTGTTTAACAACTTCTCCGGTAAAATAGAAGGAGTCCCACCACCGAAATACACTGTGCTCATCTGCGGACGATTCCGGCCTTCTACTCTCATTTCCATCTCACGGCACATGGCATTCACCATGGCTTCCATCTGTCCGAGCGTTGTGGAGAAGTGAAAATCACAATAATGACAGGCCTTCTGGCAGAATGGAATATGGAGGTAGAGTCCTGACAATGAATATGATTCTAAAGGTTGAACTTTGTAAAAATTGGAATTCGGAACGGCTTAACGACTACTTCTTCGTCTGCCATACTGAAGAATTCTCTCCACCACGACGGTATCTTTTTCACTCAGTATCGAATCCTGTCGTTTCATGAGCTGAAGGTTTTGCTGATGCATATCTTCAATATGCAAAACTGTTCTTTCAATTTTCTCGACAGTTCCCTGAAGATTCTGTTGCATCAATGCGAACTGGGTAGTCAGAATCCGGATACTGATGGCCAGCAGAACAATGCCAAATACTTTTCCCATCACCTTCAGTCCATTGTCACCGATTTTATCTTCGAGCCATTGGGAACTTTTAAGGACAATGAACACCAGAAACAGGTTCACCACGATACCAACCAGTATACTTTCATAACTGTATTGGGACCGGAGTGAAACAAGCGTTGTCATCGTTCCGGCCCCAGCGATGATTGGAAACGCCAGGGGAACAATGGAGCCGCCTGGTTCTCCAGGTTCAGAAGGTTTGAAAAACTTCCGTCCCAGAATCATCTCCATTCCCATGATCAGAATAACGACTGCACCTGCAATGGCAAAAGACTGAATATCAACACCAAACAACTTCAGGACTTTTTCCCCAAGGTAAAGAAACCCAAACATGATTCCACCTGCGACAAGAGTTGCCTTCAGAGGTTCAATTCCACCGCTTCTTTTCTTTATGTCAAGGATCACAGGAATCGAACCCAGAATATCGATCACAGAGAAAAGAATCAGGGTCACGGAACCGATGGATGTCAGATCTGGAAAACTCATGGCAAAGGTTTTTTTGCAAAGGTAGACTCAAAAACGAAAGGAGCCTGATGGAGATCAGTACAGTTTTGATGCAGATGAAGATTTGGGCCATACCGTCCTGTTGAAAGATTATCCGACATTATCCGGATATAATCGTTTACAATCCGGCTAGTGTCCGGACAGGGGTGCACCTTTGAACCGTTGATTCGTCAACAGAAAAATAAGTTCTAAAACTAAAACAATCATTACACATGAATACTGTCGTAAATTCTGTGCGCCTTTTGGGCAATTTGGGGAAAGACCCGATCATTAAATCATTCAGCAACGGTGGCAAAGTTGCCAACTGCACGCTGGCCACCCCTCACCTGTCGAAAGATAAGGATGGGAACAAAGTCGAGGAAACCGACTGGCATCTCATCGTGATCCGTGGTAAAATGGCCGAGGTGGCTGAAAAATATTTGACCAAAGGGTCACAGATTGCCGTTGAGGGCAGTCTTCGCTCCCGTAAGTACAACGACTCGGATGGCAATGAACGGTACATTACCGAGGTCATTGTCAGCGACATGCAAATGCTGGGTGGCAAAAAAGACAAATAGAATATCAAAAAGCCGGGGGATTGTTAGATCTCCCGGCTTTCTAATCAAAATGGCGTGATGGTTCCACATGATCTGGCGCCTGGTAAATCAGCGATTGGAAGATTATTGCGAAAATGAGAATCCTGCATTTGGTGCCAGCCTCCTGCTTATACATTTTCGTGTGCTCCTTCCCTCCTAAACTCTCATCCGAGTAGTTCCTATTCTCCATTCTCTGGGCTCCTTTGAATCATCCCTCTTAAATTGATTTCCCACAAGAGAATAATTTGGGCTGAATGGTAATCAGGCTGAAAAGAATTATCGTTTCAAACGGATTGATAAATGTTTGGCATATAACTGTCTCAATTTGTTATAGGTTCGTGAGTCCGGTTCATATTGAGCCGGATTCACTTTTTTCCAGAATGTCTAATTTTAAATTCACTGGATTCCGTTCCCTCACAGTGAAACAAAATCCAGGTTCTTTTTCCAAAGGACAAGTCCTGAAAAGGCGTCTTGCCTTATGAGATCAGTCCATTTCAATGGGATGAATCAAATTCCGATGGGCTTCATTGACTCTTTGACATCCTACAATATGACACATATTCCCTTCCAGAATCCGAAACGCTACGTCGTAACAAATACGGAACTCCGCACCTTTACTGGTCATTCGTGTGTGAGTGAAATACCCCGGATTAAATCCTTTCTGCATCAGAACCTGAAAACTCACTTTGGAAGATTTATTACCATTAACAAATCCGACAAGCACCTGACGATTTCGCTTCAGGATGTAATTGATATTCCGGACAGTTGATAGTGCGTTGGCATATTGCCGATTATTGAAATTGCTACGGCATTGGTCATCACAATATTTTTTATCGCTCCGTCCTTTGAATTCGCTGCCGCAATGCAGACAGCACTTTGCTGATATTTCGTTCTTCATTCCTCAATTCAATTTTAGTTTAGGCCACAAACATAAAAATGAATTTCATTCCGGCAAAAGGCAAATACATACCGGGCAGAAAAAAAATTAATCCACCCCAAAATGAAAAAAGCGCCTTCCTGAAGCAGGAAGGCGCTTTTTGTAGTCCCGACGAGAATCGAACTCATATCTAAAGTTTAGGAAACTTCTATTCTATCCATTGAACTACGGGACCTGTTGATGCGACAAAAGTAGGTTCTGCCAGCCACTTCCACAACAATGTGGGATTTGCTGTAAGGTTTTGAGCCGGACTTCCTGCTGTAAGTTCGCCGGAACCCACTATTTTCGCGGCCTCAACACACTCAATGTTTACTATTTTCAAAAAAGAAGTTAACCAATTCCTCAATAGTCTGTTGGGCTATATGGTTCTGGTGATCTTTCTGGTGGCTACAGGCCTCCTTTTCTGGGTCTTTCCGGAAACCAATGTATTGGATTATGGATTTGCCGAAATGGCAGGTTTCTTTGGACTGACACCTTTCGTTTTTATTTTCCTGATTCCGGCCATCACAATGCGTTCGTTTGCTGACGAGAAAAAATCAGGCACACTGGAATGGCTTCTGACCAAACCATTATCGGAATGGGACATCCTCCTTGGTAAATTTTTCGCATGCCTGTTTCTGGTATTTCTGGCCCTGGTTCCAACTCTGATCTACTTTATTTCGTTGTGGGTTCTGGGAGCTCCTCAGGGCAACATCGATTCAGCCGGTGTGTTTGGGTCTTACTTTGGGTTGTTCATGCTGGCATCTGTATTTTCAGCCATCGGGATTTTTGGAAGCAGCATTACCGACAACCAGTTGGTCGCCTTTGTGCTGTCCGTTTTCTTTTGTTTTCTGATGTATTCAGGCATCAGCTCTATTGCTTCTATTGATGTCTGGTCTTCTGCATCATCTGTTATTCAATACTTTGGATTGGATTATCATTATCAGGCTTTAGGGAAAGGCCTGATTGACCTGAGAGATGTGTTGTTTTTCGTCAGCACAACCACTGTATTATTATTCGCCACCCGACTTGTACTAAACTCCCGCCGCTGGTAATCATGAAGAAACGAAATCTGAAATTTCAGGAACTGAGCCAGTTTTTCATATTGGTGGCCATTCTGGTATTTGTCAACATCATCGCCAGCTCTTTCTTTTTCCGGATAGATCTGACAGAAGACAAGCGATTTTCAATCTCTGAAGCTTCGAAAAACATTCTCAAAGAAATCCAAAGTCCGGTTTATGTGGAAGTATACCTGGAAGGCGAGTTTCCTGCCGGATTTGAGCGATTGCAAAAATCCATTAAGGAAACTTTGGAAGAGTTCCGTAATTACAGCAACAACAACATTGAATATTCATTCATTAACCCTGGTGCTGCCCCGGATGTCAAAACCCGGAACAATGTCTATCAGCAATTAACAAAATCTGGCTTGCAACCCACAAACCTCACAGTGAAGGAGGGAGCGGAACAGGTTCAGAAGATCATTTTCCCAGGTGCGATTATTCGCGTAAAAGGGAAAGAAATCCCGGTACAACTGTTGAAAGGCAATCAGGCATCTTCGCCAGCCGAAAGACTCAACCAATCGGTGGAAGGTGTTGAATTTGAATTGGCAAACGGAATTAAAATGGCGTCTCAGAATGGCGGAAACCGAATTGCCATCCTAAGCGGACATGGTGAAATAACCGACAAACGAATCCAGGATCTGGGACTGTCGCTCAATCAATACTATAATGCTCAGTCGGTTGACCTAACCAAAGTAAATGATCTGACAGGTTATGACATCGCCATCATGATCAAACCAACAAAGGGTTTCTCTGAATTTGATAAGTTTAAATTAGACCAGTTTATAGTGAAAGGTGGAAAAGCCATCTTTCTTTATGACGGAATCAAAGCAGAATTAGACAGCATTAAACCAGATGGTTCACTGGCGTTTCCGTATCAGACAAATCTTGAAGACCTGCTTTTCAGGTTTGGTGTTCGGGTAAATGCGGATTTGTTACTGGATATGAATTCAGGTGCTATTCCTCTGGTGGTGGGATACGTTGGAGACAAACCGGAAACCCGGCTGGTACCATGGCGATTCTATCCGATCCTGAATGCTTTTGGTAATCATCCGATTGTAAAAAATATGGATGCTCTTTACACCCGGTTTGTAAGCACACTTGATACATCCGTCAGCCCTCATATCAGGAAAACGCCATTGGTGCTATCTTCCAAATATTCGCGAATTGTGACATCTCCGGTGAGACTTTCATTTAATGAAGCCCGCCTCAATCCTCAACCAGAACAATACAAACTTAGTTATCTTCCTGTGGCATATTTGCTGGAAGGGAAATTTGTTTCTCTTTATCAGAATCGAATGGTGCCTGAATCCAGCCAGCAAATCGGTTTTAAGGAAGTTGACAAACCTTCCAAGATTGTCGTGGTTGGTGATGGAGATTTTGCCAGAAACGATACGAATAAAGCCGGCGACTATTTTGCAACAGGTTATGACCGGTATCTGGGAGCGACTTTTGCCAACAAAGATTTTATTATGAATTGTATCTCTTATCTATTGGATGAGAATGGTGTAATTCTGGCTAAGAATAAAACCATTGCGCTCCGTCCTTTGGAACTTCCCCGGATCGCAAATGAAAAAACCCTGTGGCAAATTTTGAATGTTGCAGGTCCTGTACTTTTGATTCTCTTCTTTGGACTTGGACGGTTATTTCTGCGAAACCGGAAATATCAACTTACCTGAAGCAAAACATAAACCTATGAAAAAAACAATTCTATTCATTCTGTTGGCCCTTGCTTTGGGTGCAGGTGCCTGGTGGTCGTTGCAAAAAAATAAACGTAAATCCACACTTGACAAACTGGACCTGAACTTTTCTGTAGCAGACACGGCCTCCATCAGTAAAGTGGTTGTGACACAGTTCCCTTATCCTGGAAAACCCGTTACTCTTGACCGACTTGCTTCTGGTTATTGGAAACTAAACAAACAATATAAAGCTTCACCTGTTCTGATGGATGTATTACTCACTACAATCCGAAACGTGGAAATGCAACGACCATTGGCACCAAATGAAGCCAAAACAGTGAATGATGCCATGAAAACCCGATACAGAAAGGTCGAGATTTATGTAAAAGGTGAACTCTATAAAACCTATCTGATTGGGGATGATGCTCCTGAAAACAAAGGAACGTACTTTAAGCTTGAAAACGGAGACCCTTATGTCTGCTACCTTCGTGGATTCAATGGATTCCTCACTCCACGTTACAATGTTACAGTGAATGACTGGAGGGACCGTCTGCTGATTTCCAGTACTCCTCAGACCATTCAAACGGCTGAGGTGCGATACACTATGTCACCGGCTGATAATTTCAAAGTTGGCTTTTCCGGGAAGTATTTCAATATGGAAGGTGCCTCAAAATTCGATACAATCGCGACTGCCGAGTTTCTTCTTCAGTTTAAAAAAATTTACGTAGAACGATTCCTGAATGGATTACCCCAGAAATCGAAGGATTCATTGTTAACTACTCCATATGAATGGTCTCTTGATTTGGTAGATATTGATAAAGAAAAATCGCATTTGTTGAATTTCTACCCTACCTCAGATCCGGATCGTTCAATGGCCTATCTCCCGAAAACAAATGAATGGATCACGATTCAAAACAGAAATCTGGCTGCTATCAAAATTCGGAGAAGAGACCTTCTTCAATGATATTCGTTCCCTTACTTCATAAGTTCTGAAGTATTCAAGCAAATGGTGACGGGTCCGTCATTAACCATTTCGATTTGCATATCAGCTCCAAAAACGCCTGTGGGGACATCTTTGTTTAAAATAGACTGTAAAGATGATACCATTCTTTCATATAAAGGAATGGCCAGTTCGGGTCTTGCTGCATGAATATAAGAAGGCCGGTTGCCTTGTGATGCATCTGCCAGAAGTGTAAACTGACTGACCACCAACACTTCCTGTTCGGTTTCTATAACACTCCTATTCATTCTTCCCTGATCATCCGGGAGAATCCGGAGTTGAGAAATTTTACGTGCCAGCCAGTCTGCCTGTTGCTCACTGTCGTCAGATGCAACACCCAACAAGACTAAAAGTCCTTTCCCAATTTCAGCAACCAGTTGGCCATCAACCCGAAGCCTGACATATTGAACTCGTTGAATAACAGCAATCATATCGGTTCTGGTTGGGACAAACCAAATTCAGTTGCCAGTTGATTGAGATCGTCTACCACTGACGGCAACAGGGGAATGCCTTCTGCCAACCGCTGCTTTTCCAGTGCCCACTCAGGGTCCCCTGGAACCATGACATCCTCATCGCCGATTTTCTGAGAGGACCGAAAAGCAGTCATCCATTTTTCCATCCTTTCAAGAAACAAATCCTGTTCCATAAACCCATCTGGACGGAAAGCGATGAAAAAGTGTCCGATGCCTTTACCCACATTTTCGGCAGCCAGGGGGAGAAAAGCCACAAAAGGGGGAACCCAAGGTCCGAAATTTGCACCCGTGAGTACACCAGACAGGATATCCACCATTGATCCCAATCCATAACCTTTATGACTTCCAAGTTCTTCGAAACTACCAAGAGGGCGAAGGGCTCCTCCAGCTTTTAACTCATTCGGATCTTTGGATATTGTACCGTCTGATTTTTGTATCCATCCGGAAGGTGCTTCCTGCTTTTTACGTTGCAGAATTTCCAGTTTACCATTTGCTGCAGTTGTGGTTGCCATATCGAGCACAAATGGCTTCGACTTTTGCGAAGGAATGGCAATTGATATTGGATTTGTACCCAACATCCGGTCAAGTGAATGTGTTGGAGCTACAAGAGGAGAGGCATTAGTGAATGCCATACCCACCAATCCTTTTTCAGCAGCCATCAGAGAGTACTGGCCTGCAATTCCAAAGTGATTGGAATTATTAACCGCAACCATGGCACACCCGAATTTTTCCGCCATCGAAATACACTCCGACATTGCGGCATGTGCCGACACGAATCCGATTGATTGGTCGGCATCCAAAGTCCTCAAAACAGGAAAACGACCAGACCAATTAAATTGTGGTTCCGGATTAAGTCGGCCCGCTTTTATCAGTCGGACATATCCACTTAACCTGGCCACGCCATGAGAATCAATTCCTCTAATATCTGCCCGGGTTAGTAGCCTGGCTGAAAGCTCTGCATCAGCAGAACTGAAACCTACACTCAGGAAAACCTCCTCCGTGAATCGTAAAACAGATGAATAGGAAAAATATCGGGTCAACTGTACAATATTAGTATGCATTATCCTGGCCTCTCATCATGTTGAGAAGCGTCAATCCAATCACCTTGATGTCAAGAAAAAATGACCATCTTTCAATATACAGAATATCGACCCGAACCCGGTTACGCATACTAAAATTGTCGTTGGTTTGCCCACGGTACCCTTTAGCCTGAGCGAGCCCAGTTACTCCTGGCTTGATCAAATGCCGAAGCATGTAGTTGGATATAGTTTTACTGTATTCTTCGGTGTGACGGAGCATATGTGGACGAGGCCCAACTACGGACATGTCTCCGAGGAGTACATTAATAAACTGTGGCAATTCATCGATATTGGATTCACGCAAAAAACGCCCTAAACGGGTTATCCGGCTATCGTCTCTGGTCGCTTGCCGGATATCCGCCTCTTCATTCACCACCATTGTCCTGAATTTTAAGCAAAGAAAATCCTTGCCAGCTCTTCCACTTCGTTTTTGAAAAAAGAAAACTGGGCCTTTGCTATCCAGCTTAATAAGGATGGCGATTATGGGGAATAGCCATGAACAAATCGAGCACAATACCAATGAAGAGAAAACAACATCGAATACTCTTTTTAGTGCAGCATTCATTTCATTTTGTAAAGGCTCTCTTCTGAAAGAAACAATGGGGAGATCCGAATAAAATTCAAGCTCCAGATCGTCAAAAATCAAACCCTTGATGTCAGGAAGAAGCTTAATTTTAAGAAAATGACTTTCGGTGAACCGAACCAGATGACGGAAATATCTGTGTTTCAGGTAACTCTGGCAAACGTAGACTTCGTCAATATTTTCTTGTTTCAGGAATTCCTCCATACTTCTCTGAAATTTTCCGACAATACTGGAATTCCTGTGTGGCCGATGATCAAAAAAGCCTTTGAACCGATAACCCAATTCCGGATTTTTTTCAAAGTATTGCTTCAGAGATAACCCATATGGATTGTAGCCGATTATGACAACATTTCGATAATTGAGTCCGTGTCGCCTGAAATACCCAAGAGATAAATAAATACTAAATCTCCACGCAAAAATCCCTGTTATGAAAAAGGAATAGAATGAGAGCAGATAGTTCCTCGGAATAAAGTAGGCTTCTGTAGCCACTATGTAAACGGAAACCAGGAAAATATGATAGAGAAGGGTTTCGATGGTATCCTTGGCCACCCTATCAAGGCTCTTTATCCTCTTAATTGTGAACGACTTAAGAACAAGAACACAAGCAAACCAAGAAAGAATTGCAAACAGGAAAAACCAATAATAGACGGGCCTGGAAAAAACAGATTCCAGTGAATTCCCTTGAACCTGAACCGCTCCAAAAAACGATGAAATCAGGAATGCTAAATCACCTGTAACTATGAAAATCGGTATGAACCGGGATATTCTGAAGGGGAACAGAGATTTAAGAAATTCTTGAAGGAAGCGCAATGTTTTTGCTAATTCATTAAATTTTCCGCAAAAATACGCTTAAAAATTTAAAAATGTACAATCGCAGCATTGAAAATCAGCCACAAATCCTTATAAATAGCCACTGATATGTATCAGTCACATATCCAGCATCTCCGGCTTTTCTTGCGTTAATTAATAAGAATCAACTTAAGCTCCGAGTGTATCCAGAGATTCCTGTGTCGGGGTAAGGAAAAGTAAATGTGAAATTAAAGGGTTCAGAAACATAAATGGCTTAGTGAAACGCAACTTCCTTGCTGATTTTGGCTTGGTGGTGAGGGACTTTCTTTTGCGATGTTGTTTTCCCTTTTCCTGAACAGTTGCTTGCGAGGAGGACTTATTCTCAACCAATTCAATCTGATTATCAGGGATAAAGCAACTGCCTTTTGAAGGAATGCTAAATACGCAGAAAGTAATAAGTGAAATTACAAAAAGCCTCATGCAGCAAAAGTAATGAGTTTCTGATTTATTCCTATTCAAATTGTAGATTAAAAGGATGGACAAGGTAGAGCTTTACTTTGTTTCATTCCTTTCAGGCTTAAGTACTTTGTATTGAACTCATATGTCAAAGTAAGTTCATGGCTCCCTCTCAAAAGCCCGACTAACCCACTCAGGTTTACATCATATGAATATCCAATGCTGAGGTTGTTTTGTTTAATACCCACTAACAAGGTCAATGCATCCTGATTGAGACTTTTCGTTCCTTTCACCGGAGTGGGTATACCTCTGTACCACACACCAGCAACAAATGGAACATAGTGAAGATAAACTCCCAGGTCAAGCTGGCTGGCACTTCCCTGGCTTCGCAGGAGAATCGCAGGTGTTATGGAACGGGGAATGATTTGGTCTTTGTAGTCAACCGGCTTTTTTAGTTCAAACCGATATCCGCCCGACAAATTAATTCTTGGATCAACAATATTTTGATATCCAATATCAAATGAAGGAGAATGTGGATGCAAGCCAGACACAGACGCCCACCACTTCTGAGAGTACACCAAAAATCCAACCTGCAGATCAAAGTACCCGGCAGAAATCGCCTTGTTTGCGAACGGATCAATTGACTTTGGTCTGACAGGATCAATTTCAAGCTGATCCCCAAAGATGTTGTTTCCGGAATTCCAGCTAACCTGCCCAAATCCAATGCCAATACCACTTGACACCCGGATGTCCTTTTTTAATTTTCCCCGATACGAATACTGAAGGATTCCGGAGGAATGTTCGTAACCAATCCGATCTATTGAATTTTTGCTGATCTGAATTCCAATTCCTGAACTTGCCTTTTTTAAATGCCAGTCAAACGATGCAATCCACCCTTTCCATCCTTGCAGACCTGCCCATTGATTTCTGTAACCAAACGTTATTCTGGAGTTTAGGTTGGCACCTGCAAATGCAGGGTTATAATATAGTGGTAATGCGTAAAATTGGGCAAACTGATAATCCTGAGCCTTTAACTCAGAAAGACTGACCAGGACAAAAAGAAAAAACGCGAGTGAAAACTTCAAGTTTTTTTACCAAGATCTGCAAAGTAGAGCTTTACCACCGGAAACAGAAACACGAGCATAAAGGGGGATACCATCAGGTCATTTGTATTTCTCGATAACAACACGGCCGATTCAATGTGCATCACTTTGCCAAGAACATTCAGCCCTATCGATAAAACCAGAAAACCGGCAAATACGGAAATCAACAAAGGCCTGATCTCGCGAAAGCCAAAATAAAGACCCATAAACACCAGGTAGCTAATTATGTAACCTAAGGAAAACAGAATTTTAATCCAGAAATCCGGATTATCAGCAGTAAAATGCAATGTGTCTTTAAACACAAGCAACAAAAGCTTTCCGGGTGCTGTGAAATAAAATTCATACACCAACGGACGGCCCCACTCAAATATTTCTTTAGAGAATTGATAAAGGGCAAGCCATGCCATAAAACTGACAACCAGGCCAGCCTTTTTGGAAACCGATCTATTTGGCATTGATACCGGAATAACGGTTTACCCAAATCATCCAGAAATAGAAGATGGCTCCATACACCAGGATGGTAAATGTGTATTTGTGGTTAAAATCAAACGAAGACTTAGATACCATATGATTCACCGCCAATCCGATCACCCGAAATGAGTTGATCAGGTAAATGGATAATATCCCCATTGGAACAAACCAAAGTTTTGTACGCCAGGGCCCCGGAAATGCAACAACAAAACCAGCAAACAAAACCATCAGAATCAACCCGTTACAACCATGTTCAATAAGAACTACCGGAATGCCATCCTTAAAAAGAAAGGTATTAAGTTCTGAAAAAGGAGAAAGGGTAAACGAATGAGAACTAAAGGTGTTCAACGCAGCCGAACTGATCCAGGCCGTATTGTAGGTGAGGTAGTGATTTACGGTACCATCAGGTTCAATCCAGTTATACCACAACAAGTGCCAACCCAGATACAAAACCACTGCCTTAATTAAAAAGCGGGTCAAAGGCTTATTCAGATTCATGGGGCAAAATTTGAAAAAAAACCGGTTCGGCAACAAGATTTTCGAACAATCAATGAAAATGACTGGAATTGGCAAAAATGGTGAGCAAAACCTTAGGTCGGATTCGAAGAATTTACTTGGTTGCGTTCAGGCAATAAAATAGATTATTGCCCTATTCCATTTTCCGGTGAAGACCACAGCATCAAGCATCTCACTCCTCGTTCTAATCCTGATAACAACTTCCTTCTGGATGGGCAAAAAGCCAAAACCAGGAAAAAAAATCGACAAAGTATTCCTGGGCAAACAGTTGTTTTTCGATCCGATTTTATCGTCCGACAGTACGGTTAGTTGCGGTTCCTGCCACAAACCTGAATTCTATTTTGCCGATACGTTGGACTTCAGTCATGGAGTAGGAAAAGGCCGAACAAAACGAAACACGCCATCTGTTCTCAATATGGCTTCCAGAGAAATCCTGTTCTGGGATGGCCGTGCAAATTCACTCGAGCACCAATCACTTTTCCCGATCCGGGATGGAAATGAAATGAATCTTCCAATTCCGGTTGCCGTATCACGGTTACGAAAAAATCGAAAATACTCCCGGTGGTTTAAGGAAGTATACCACAGGTTGCCGGATGAGAAAAGTTTGGCAGATGCCATCGCTGCCTATGAGGCCACACTGGAAACAACGGATTCTCCATTTGACCTTGCATCAAACGGGAAAGGGAAACTTTCTCCTGATGAAATCGCTGGTCAGAAATTGTTCATTGGAAAAGCCAAATGCTTTGACTGTCATTTCAGTCCGGATTTCACAGCAGATGAATTCAAAAATATTGGCTTATACGACGGCAAAAAGTGGAATGACCGGGGTCGGTTTAACATCACAAACGACAGCAGCGACCTGGGAAAATTCAAAGTACCTGGTCTTCGGAATGTAGCAAAGACAGCACCTTATATGCACAACGGTTCAATGAAAACCCTGAGAGAAGTGATTGACTATTATCAAAGTCCTTATCTGGTGGTTCAAAATCCAATCGGGATGGACAGTACCATCCGGAATGGGATCGCCCTTACGGAGAAGGAAAAGCAACAGTTAGAAGCATTTCTGCTGACTTTGACCTGCCCACTTCCAAAGAATTAAAAAAAGTGTTCAAGACGGGACTGCCCTTCAATTGAGGAGTATGGTGCTCTAAAATGATATTCGGACTAAATGAAAAGAGGCTGCACATTTCTGCACAGCCTCCTTTGATTTGAAAAATTTACCTCGATTAAGAAGCGAAGTTCTTTTTCTCCTTGATTTTGGCAGCCTTGCCTTGTTTTCCACGAAGGTAAAACAGACGGGCACGACGCACAGCACCACGGCGAACAACTTCAATTTTATCAATGGAAGATGACAAAATAGGGAAGATACGCTCCACTCCTACTCCATTGGAAATTTTCCGAACGGTGAAGGTTTCTCCGTTGGAGTTTGGATTCCGGCGTTGGATTACCACACCCTGGAATTGCTGAATACGCTCTTTGTTTCCTTCTTTAATTTTTACGTGTACGTTGATGGTGTCACCAGGACCGAAGTCAGGCATCCCGGCTCTTTTCTCAGCCATTTCAGCTTCAACGAATTTTATAAGCTCTGACATGATTATTTAAATTTTACTTTGTTACAAATTGAAAATCAGTAAGTTTTGAATACAAATCGGGTCTTCTTTCCCGGGTTCTCTGGAGTGACTGCTCATGGCGCCATTCTTCAATTTTACCCTGATGACCGCTCGACAGAACTGATGGCACTTCCCAACCATTATAAACAGCCGGGCGGGTATACACTGGTGGTGCCAGCAACCCATCCTGAAAACTGTCTGTCAGGGCAGAAGTTTCATCGTTCATTACACCTGGCACAAGGCGAAAAACAGCGTCTGCAATCACGGCAGCTGCCAGCTCTCCACCAGAAAGCACATAGTCACCTATGCTGATTTCATGTGTGATCAGATGTTGTCTTACTCTTTCATCGACTCCTTTGTAATGGCCGCACAGAATGATGATATTTTCAAGCAACGAAAACTGGTTGGCTTTCTGTTGATCGAATAATTCTCCATCGGGTGTCGTATAGATAATGGCATCGTATGAACGTTTCGCTTTCAGAGCATTGATACAATTCTCTATGGGCTCAATCATCATAACCATACCGGCTCCTCCACCGAAGGCATAATCATCTGTTTGTTTTTGCTTGCTTGTAGAATAATCCCGAATGTTGTGCACTTCTACTTCGATGACACCGGCAGCCTGACCTCTTTTGAGTATTGAATGCTCAAAAGGGCTGATCAAAAGCTGAGGAACACAGGAAATGATGTCAATCCGCATACACTTCCTCTTTTTCATCTGGTTTCGTAAACACATCGATCAAACCTTCCGGAAGCAGGGTAGTAACCTTTTTTTCCGTCCGGTTGATCCGAAGAACAATCGACTCGTGCACTGGTATTAGCACTTCGGCTCCTTTCCAGTCCATTATCGCCAGTGTTTGATGAGGCAAATCTACGATCTCCCGGATTTCTCCAAGTTCACCCAGTTGTTGGTCCATCACCACGCAGCCGACGAGCTCATGGAAATAGTATTGATTGTCTTTCAGTTTGGGAAGAGCCTTTTCCGGAAGAAAGAGTTTGCACCCCTTCAGTTCCAGTGCCTGTGCTTCCGATTCGATACCTTCAAAAGAAAGAAGAATCTGATTGCCTTTAATCCCCGAAATTCTGCGGATCATAAAAGGCACAAGCTGTCCCTTTTGTTCTACAAACAAGGCATCCATTTTCCGGTATTGGTCAGGAAAATCAACATCCAGAACAGCCATAACGGTTCCATCCAAACCATGGATTTTACCGATATAACCGAGTTCAAAACATTGATTCTTATCCATAATACCTAAGGAAAGATACCGTTTGATTTATTATTCAGCTGTTGGGGTTTCGGTTTCAGCCGAAGGTGCCGCCTCTTCAGCAGCCTCTTCAACAGGTGCCACTTCTTCAGCAGCCGCTTCAACAGCGGGAGCTTCTTCAGCTACAACTTCTTCCACAACGGGAGGAGCTGCTGCTGCAATTTCAGCCGCCTGTTTTGCAGCCTGAGCAGCAATCCTTGCTTCGTTTACTTTGGTTTCTGCTTCCAAACGAGATTTCGATGCATCGGCTTTTGCTTTCGCAAGGCTGTCAACACGTCCTGAAATCTTGGAATCTTTTCCAGCTTTCCATGCTTCGAATTTTGCATCCGCGTCTTCCTGAGTCAGGGCTCCTTTGTTCACACCAATCTGAAGGTGTTTCTTGTAAAGGATTCCTCTGTACGAAAGAATGGCACGTACAGTATCGGTTGGCTGAGCTCCGTTCATCAACCATGTCAGAGCTTTGTCGTCCTGAAGAACGATGGTAGCTGGAACGGTGTTTGGGTTGTATGTACCCAATTTTTCGATAAATCGGCCATCTCGTGGCGCAGTGGCGTTTGCGACTACAAGGTCAAACATTGCCAGTTTTTTTCTGCCTCGGCGGGCAAGTCGTATTTTAACCATTTGGTTTTGAATTAGTGAGGAACACGTCCCCTGTTTATAAAATGGGCTGCAAAAGTAAACTATTATATGTAGAAAAACCAGTGCCTGACTGGAAAAATTCCGAATGGTAAAAATGATGAGTGAACAAAACTATCGCACTGATTTCATGTAACTTATGAATCAGGATCCAATGAAAGACCAAACCAGCTTTTAAAGTTGAAGAATCCAATGTTCTGATCCTGACAAAACGATCAAGTCATTTCCAAAAAATGCCCGACCTGTTGAGAAAAAATCCACGATTTCCGTGTTCTTGCAACCCGATTCTTCTTTCCGCAAATTCATTAACCGAGTATAGTATGGATTTATCCTCCATTTCAAACATTGATATTCTTGTTTTCTCAGCTTACTGTGTTTTGGTTGTTGGCGTCGCCTTATATGTCTCAAGAACAAAAAATGGGGAACAAAAAAGTTCGGCTGACTACTTCATGGCCGGCAATTCCCTTCCATGGTGGGCCATTGGTACTGGCCTGATTGCAGCCAACATAAGTGCAGAACAGTTGATTGGAATGACGGGTTCCGGATTTGCCATCGGACTTGGCATTGCCACCTATGAATGGATGGCAGCAGCAACATTGCTCATTGTCGCGAAATTTTTTGTTCCCATTTTCCTTGAGAAAAAGATCTTTACAATGCCCCAGTTTCTTGAAATCCGGTATGACAACAGGGTGCGGACTTCACTGGCAATTTTCTGGCTGTTTCTCTATGTCTTTGTCAATCTCACATCCATCATCTATCTGGGAACCATTGCGGTGAAAGGTGTATTGGGTTTGGAAAATACTACTCAGAACACACTAATCATTGCCGGAATTGTGGCTTTGTTTTCAACGATTTATACCTTGTCCGGAGGGTTGATGGCTGTTGCCTGGACAGACCCGATTCAGGTTTTCTTTCTGATCGCAGGCGGACTTGTAACGACATACCTTGCATTGGACAGTCTGGGTGATCATCATGGGATGTTGGCTGGATTTCAGGTATTGTATCATGAAATCCCGGAAAAATTCTCCATGATTTTGCAGGAAGGAGAAATCCTGAAAAGTAAACCGGATGGTATTACTCCGTATGTGGACCTCCCCAAAAATGGTGGAGATGCATACATGGATTTGCCCGGTTTAACCGTTCTGGTTGGGGCTATGTGGATCACAAATCTGAATTATTGGGGCTGCAACCAGTACATAACACAGAAAGCATTGGCTGCCAAGAGCCTGAAAGAAGCCCAGAGAGGCCTGGCTTTTGCTGGATACCTCAAGCTTTTCATGCCGGTTATTGTAGTGATTCCGGGGATGGCCGCTTATTTACTTGCACAACATCACAGTCCTGTTCTGGTTGGAGACATTATCCGACCCGATGATACGTATCCGATTCTTTTGAATTCCTTTCTATTTCCTGGTGTGAAAGGACTGGCATTTGCAGCACTGTTCGCCGCCATTGTTGGAGCCATTTCATCCAAAACCAATTCCATTGCGACTATTTTTACAATGGATATTTACAAACAATTTTTCAATAAGTCGGCATCAGAGCGGCAACTGGTGCGTACCGGCCAGATCATCACACTTGTTTCTCTTGCCATCGCCATACCGGTTGTGCCGGTGCTGGGAAGTTTTGACCAGGTATTCCAATACATTCAGGAATATACCGGATTCGTTTCCCCTGGTATATTCTGCATTTTTGTTTTTGGTCTGTTCTGGAAAAAAGCCAGTGCCAATGCCGCTGTTTGGGTAGCGCTTCTCACTCTCCCGGTTGCCATTGCATTCAAATTTGGCACTCCATCTGTGCCTTTCCTTGACAGAATGGGTTATACTTTTATTATACTTTCTGTGGTGATGGTGGTAATTTCACTCATTAACAACAAAGATGGCAATGACCCGGGTGCAATAGAATTATCTGGTTCCGGCAAAGGAGATACCCTGTTTTCCGGAGGTATTGGAATGAAGGAATCAGGACCCGTGAGTGAAAAGTCAATTTTTTATACTGATCCAGTGTTTAATATAGCAGCTATTGGAATCTGTTTGATTCTAACAGTTTTGTACACGGCCTTCTGGTAGGTTGAATCCTTCAGCTTTGATTTTGAAATTCAGATGATTGACGCAGAATTCGGTTAAGAATTGCTTTTATCTACATCACCGGAAATTTATTTGAAATACTCATTCAGTTTTTTCCCTCTCTGGAGATAATCCGGCCGATCCAGCATGGAATTTCTCCGTCTGATCTGATCATCCGATAACTTCCATTTTCCAAATACAAAGGCATAAGACTCCCATGTCATGGCATCCATATGAATGATTTGCCGCTGGTATTGAAACGATTGAAACACATTAAGAAACAGGAAACATATGGCACAAACATAAACGAGAATGCGGGCACGGACAGCCTTTTCCAAAAGAAGGGCTAGTGGAAATGCCAGCAGAGCAAGTACCGGAATGAATGCACGTTGGCCAAAACATCCGCCATACCACCAGCAATACCAACTCAGAACGATAAAAATATTGAAAGGGAGAAACCACAGGATGGCTGAGTAAAATCCTTTCAGTCGTTGATCCCGGAATAAAAAAAACAACCCTGACAATGCCAAAGCAGCCATTGGTGTATAAATAAACCAACCTTTCCGAAAGCCGAATAAGCCGTACCAGATCTGTGAAGGCCTGTCAAAATAAAACCCTTCCTGCTCATATGTATAGGCCACCCAACTGCCTGTAGCAAATTTCCAGAATAAAAATATGGGGAAAATAAAGAACAGAAACGCCACAATGCCTCCTCCTATCTCCTTAGCAAATAGTGGAAGGTGATTCATTTTACAACCTTGATCCTTCCACCTTTGAAACAGGAATCCGACAGGAATCAATCCAGTGAGGATTTCTGTCGGTCGAATCAATGCACTAAAACCTACACACGCACATGCAAATGCAAAATATTGCCAGCCGCTTCCTCTCCACCAATTGTCCAGAAATAGCAGCATCAGACATAATATGAACAAAAGATAATTGTGGGTAACGCCTGCCTGTAAAACCCCATAGAAGAAAATATTGGTGCCCAGAAACAAAAGAATGATTGTGGACAACACAATTCCCCGACTGAAATAGCGGGACAAAATGATGGCCAGAATCCAGAATGCCAGACAAGTAAAGAAAATCGTAGAAATCGCAATGGCAAACCTGTATGGAGGTGAGTATCCGGATTGCTCATAACCAAAAGAGGGGGCAAGAATGTGCGCTGCCAGAAAGAATGGAATTTCAAGGATCGCAATTCCTGGAGAGTACTTACTCAGGTATCCTCCCCGACCATTTTTGTAAAGAAAGTACTTCCTGTCAAACTGTTCAGGCATTCCATCCACAAACTTCAGATTCGCCATGTCGTGGTAAACAAAAAATGCCGGGAGATATATATAATAACCATTGGCATCCATCTGAAACGGATAACGGGTCCTCAGCCAGTTGCCATTCAGAAATACATAGGCAGACAAAATGAAAAACAGTGACATCAGCACATTCCGGCTGGTGACCCAATGGGGAAGAAAAGAGTTTTTGAATGCCATTTGGGCAAATAAAGTGAGAAAATCAGCGATTCAGAAAATGCTCTGATAATTTCGCTTATCGATTTCTGCTTTTGAACAAACAATGACCCGATCGTATGGTTATCTGTTGATATGAAAGTCTTAATAGCGGGTGGGTCAGGTTTACTTGGAAAGCGAATCACCAATTTACTGATTGATCAGGGTCATCAGGTCGGATGGCTTACCCGAACAGTCAAAACTGAAACCCAAAACATAAAACAGTACCACTGGAATCCGTCTGAAAAAAAGGTGGATCAGGAAGCTATCAACCAGGCAGATGCCATCATAAATCTGGCAGGGGAAAGCATTGGGAAAATTGCCTGGACCAAATCGGGTAAAGAACGAATCCTCCAGAGTCGCATAGATTCTGTCCGTTTACTTGCGGATGCCATTGGAAAGCGACCTACCCCACTTATAAGTTTTGTTGGTGTGTCGGGAGCTGGGTACTATGGCAGTTCGACCTACCCAAAAAAAGAAACGGATGCTGCGGGATCTGATTTTCCGGCAATGGTAGCTTCGAAATGGGAATCTGAATACCATAAAATTGAGAAAGCCAAACCAGAACATTTTGCTATTCTCCGACTCGCAGTTGTTCTCTCAATGGAAGGAGGGGCACTACCAAAAATCGTGCAGCCAATTCAATGGGGAATAGGTTCTGCCCTGGGGACAGGCAAACAACCATTTAACTGGATTCATCTGGATGATGCTGCATATGCTTTTACAGATGCCCTGTTCTGGAATGGAGTGTTCAATGTCTCAGCTCCGGATCCGGTGAACAACCTGAATTTAACAAAAACGATTGCCCGACGAATGGATAAGCCCTTGTTTATGCCTTCGGTACCATCTTTCGTCCTGAAATTGGCGCTGGGAGATCGGTCAGCACTTGTGCTGGAAGGAAATATTTCAGATCTCACGAAACTTAAACAAAATGGATTTACCTTTCAATTCAAAACAATTGAGAGTGCCATTGACAACCTGATCAGACCAATTGTCTAAGGGTATGCGAAATTTCGTTCAAAAGGAATCCAGGATATGAGAGACCGATTATCAATTGTGGCGGCAACCGACCTCAGGTAGAATTTTCTGCCTTTGCGACCAGGAAACATCAACAACCGGTTAAGTGTTGCTATGCCCGAAACTGAAGCAACGTTGTGGACCATCACATCATCAATGGATGTTGCTTTAAGGGAATCATACCACTGCAATTCGATCCTTTCCATTCGTTCAGCAAACGACCGGATTTGGAACCGGAACTCCTTTTGATCATTGACCCAATTGGCAGAATCAATTCTGTGATTTGCCATCAAACCATTGAATGGCGTATCTAAAACCATCTCCGGGTAAAAAGGATTCCGGATGAACAAAGTCAGTTTGGCCGAATCCGATTTCGAACCTCCCTGTTCCTGAGCAAAACCAAAACAGATGTAATTACCCGGACGTATTCCTGGTGGAACCACTCCATGGGTCGTAATGGATTCCAGTATTTTGCCATTTGTTTGAATAACCTCATGAAAAACAAAATCGGAATCAGGACCAGCATAGTCATAAGGCTGATCCAGTCCACGGTTAATTCCAAAGTGGAATGAATTTTCTGAAGCTCTGCTTGCTATAGATCCGGAAAACAGAATAGAATCTCCTTCCAGAATAACTCCACTTAAGGATGTTACTGTATCAATCTGTAACTTGAAATACGGTTTGGATTGCTCCTCAGGAAAAGATTGGCAGCCTGTCATGGATACAATTGCCGCCAGGCTAATCCACCAGATGGGTTTCGGTATGGAAAAAAAATGTAAACGTTTCAATTTTGAAAAAACAAGGTCGACAGGTATTTCATAGTGCAGGGCTTAAACAAAAAAACTCCGGATTGCTCCGGAGTTTTTCGGCCAGAATTCTGGCAAATTAGTCTTTTTGACCTTTCAATGCTCTTGGGATTTCAATTGTTACGACCGGAACAGCCGCAGGATTCAAAATCCGGTAGTTGGCAGTGACAATGGCACTCACTTTCACTGTTTTTCCAAGATCCAGATCTGACACATCGATCGTTACGTAATCAGGAAGATTGGCAGGCAAAGCTGAAATTTTCACTTTACGAAGCTTCTGAATAAGCTTACCTCCTTTTGCAACACCTACAGAGTTTCCGGTTACTTTAACGGGAACTTCCATCTTAACTTCCTTGTCATCATGCAACTCAAGAAAATCGGCGTGAAGAATAATGTCATTAACAGGATGGAACTGGATGTCCTGAAGAATCGCTTTGAACATTTTACCTTCAACATTCAAGTCCACTATGTGCGCATCCGGAGTATATACGATCGAACGGAAAAGATACATCGGAACAGCGAAGTGTACTTGCTCTTTTCCACCGTATAAAACACATGGAACTTCAGCACTTTCACGAAGTGCTTTTGATGCGGTTTTACCGAGATTCGCTCTTTTAAACCCTACAATCTCTACTGATTTCATTTTTGAAAATTGTTTTATGTATAAAAATTAAAGAAAAAGCGTACTGATAGATTCCTGAGCGTGAACACGTCGTATTGCTTTTGCAAACAAGGGTGCCACACTGATAATCTTTACTTTGGGGTGATCCAACCTCTTTTGAGGGAGTGAATCGGTTACCACCACTTCTGTTAAGCTGGACTGGTCCAGAATCTCATAAGCGGCACCTGAGAAAATGCCATGGGTACAAAATGCCCGGACACTTAACGCCCCTTTGTCCATAAGAACGGAAGCTGCTCTGCTGAGAGTGCCAGCCGTATCAATAATGTCATCAACCAGGATTACATTCATACCACTCACATCTCCAATCACCTGCATGGTGGCGACTTCATTGGCACGAATCCTGTGTTTGTCGCAAACCGCCAGCTCAACTCCAAAATGTTTGGCGTATGTTCTGGCCCGTCCCACTCCACCAACATCCGCTGAAGCAAACATGTAATTATTCAGCTTCAATTCTTTGATATAAGGAACAAAAATCGCGGTCGCATCCAGATGATCAACAGGAAAATCAAAAAAGCCCTGAATCTGACCTGCATGCAAATCCAGTGTCATCAAACGCTGGATACCGGCCGCCGTCAGAAGATTGGCAACCAGTTTAGCACCGATGGCTACCCTTGGCTTATCCTTTCTGTCCTGTCTGGCATATCCAAAATAAGGGATAACAGCAGTGATATTACTGGCAGAAGCTCTGCGGACAGCATCGGCCATCAGCAACAGTTCCATCAGATTATCAGAAGGGGCACAAGTAGAGTTGATCAAAAAAACATCTTCACCACGAATCGATTCATTGAATTCGGGAGCCATCTCCCCATCACTGAATCGATTGATTTTCAACGCACCCAAGGGGGCACCGTAGTGTTCAGAAATCTGCTCTGACAAATACCGTGAGGCGGTACCGGAAAAAATTTTAACACTCGACATATTTGGGCGCTCCTATTCGGGCCGCAAAGGTAGTTTTTTACTGCTTATTTTGCACCTAATTCCGAAAAAAAACTGAACAACGATTCCACTACTTCACTATGATGAGATCCTTATTCTTCAAACATGTGGCTCAAACTTCACCTGAACCCATGGCTTTGGAAATCAGCCATGCAGATGGAAACTACCTGTTTGGTACCAATGGCAAACCTTATCTGGATCTGATCGCCGGAATATCTGTCAGCAATGTGGGACACAGAAATCTGGATGTCCTCAATGCCATAAAAAATCAGGCAGACCAGCATCTTCACACTCTTGTGTATGGGGAACATATTCAGCATCCTCAGGTGTTACTTGCACTCGCACTTGCCAAAACTCTTCCTCAACCCCTTTCGCAGATTTGTTTTGTTAATTCCGGCTCTGAAGCGATCGAAGGCGCCATGAAACTTGTGAAGAGAGTGACCGGACGCTTTGAAATTCTGGGCTGCAAAAATGCCTATCATGGAAGTTCTCAGGGCGCATTATCATTGAACGGAGATGAATATTATAAACGAAATTTCAGACCTCTCCTTCCCGGAATCCGACAGATCCGGTTTGGAAACCATGAAGATTTGAATCGGATTAATGAAAAAACAGCCGGTGTCTTTATAGAAACTGTCCAGGGCGAAGCGGGTGTCCGGAAAGCAGAAACAACGTATTTCAAAAGACTTCGTCAGAAATGTTCTGATACTGGAACGATGCTGGTACTGGATGAAATTCAAACTGGTTTTGGAAGGACTGGCTCATTCTGGGGCTTTACACAATATGATATTGTACCCGACGCAATTGTTATGGCAAAAGGTATGGGAGGCGGTATGCCAATTGGCGCTTTTGCTGCATCTGTCCAACATTTATCTCAGTTTACATTTGATCCTGTCCTGGGGCATATTTCTACGTTTGGAGGACACCCTGTGAGTTGTGCCGCTTCCCTGGCTACGATGAAGTTCATGGAAAATCACCAACTAATTGGTCAGGTGAAAGAGAAAGAAAGTCTCTTCCTTGAAAGGTTGGTTCACAGCTCGATCATTGAAACCCGAAGTGCCGGATTACTGATGGCTGTTGAGCTTGGGTCATTCGATAAGGTTCTTCAAACAATTCGCTATTGTCTGGAAATGGGGGTGATTACTGATTGGTTCCTCCATTGCAATACAGCCTTACGGATTGCGCCTCCACTCACCATCAAGCCCGAAGAAATAAAGTCCGCCTGTGAGGTGATTGTCTCTGCTCTGAACAAATAAAAAATCCCGGCATTTCCACCGGGATTTTGAGATTTCACCTGTTTCAGAATTAGTTTTTCCTTACGGTTAACCATCCCTGGAATGTCAGCCCTTTCGAAGGAACCAGGAATTTATAGAAGTACACACCGTCCTGCTGATCATCTGCAGTCCACAGATCGGAATTGTTGTAATTATTCCGGCTGAAAATCTTTCGTCCCCAACGATCAAAAATCATGAGTTCATTTTCAGGGTAGAGATGAAGGTTTTTGATGGACCACTCGTCATTCATATCATCTCCATTTGGTGTGATCAGATTGTAAAAACTAAGTGGATTATCAAACGTTACACAAACCGTATTGGAAAAGGATGTGTACTGTCCTGAATTATCGAATGTCTCAATCCGGTAACAATGTTTGAATCCA
Source organism: Catalimonadaceae bacterium (assembly GCA_036759185.1). GTDB lineage: Bacteria > Bacteroidota > Bacteroidia > Cytophagales > Flexibacteraceae > CAMDMI01. The sequence continues at coordinate 28,436 of DAIOVD010000027.1, forward strand.
TCTGATGCATTCTGATACCCTCTTGCCGGGTTCTGTGCAGCAGCAATTCCGGTTTCATAATCCACCAGTGAACTCTCATTATCCAACTTCCGAAGAACGGAATAACTCTTCACGTTTCCAGGCCATCCGATGTAGGCATTCCACTTTAGTTTCGTGGAATCTGAAATCTGAAGTGGCGTCACGTTCAACAGAATCGTGTTGTGAACATCACCTTCAATTCCTTTCGCACAAACATTGGTTCCAGATACCTTGTACTGGTAGGCTTTTGTTGAAGTAGAACCCGGCTCATCAATGTAGCTGGTTATATTTTTAGCAATTCCAGTTTTAATGATGGCCCATGTTGAAACAGGTGCACCAACCTCCTTCCTCCATACAGAAATCTCTCCTGGATTGGTCGATTGACTGGTCATATCAAACTCAATTTTCACCTGATTCTCATCTGCTTCAAACAGACTCACATTCTTCATAACCAGTGAAGAAGGGTCTGCATTCAGAGGAATGATGGAATCTTTTTTACATCCGGCACTTGTCGTTTCAGTGAGAGTCAAACCATAAGGGCCTGCTTCAGACCAGTTCACTCCAAGGAATTTATCGTTCAGAGGAGTGGATGGCGTACCTCCGGAAACTGTCCATTGGAACGTAGAGTTCTCAAAACCGGGTGCGGATGATGCGAAATATCCTTTTTGCAGATCATTCGGACAAATGGTAAGGTTGGTCAGATTGAGCAGACCTGGAGACGGAAGTGGATTCACCACAATGGTTGCCAACCTTGTTCTGCCGACACAACCTTTATTGGATGTTTCAACAACAGACACCTGATAATTGCCGGAATTCACCCAACTGATCTGTAAGGAATCTGAATTCTGCCCTCCTACAATTGCTGCATCCGGAACGACCTGCCAGTTGTATGTCGAGCCGGTAAATCCGTTAAGATTATACCACTCATTTGTGCCAGATGGTTTACCACAAACAGAAGCCAGTCCATTCACCAGAAGTGTACTATCAGGACTCGGATTTATTCGAACAAACAACGTATCTGACTGACCAAAACACTGAACCGGAGTATTGGTAACAGGATCAATGGTTGAACTCTGCTGGTCTACCCAGATTTTGGCAATACCGTCGTTTACAGTCCAGTCCACAGTAGCTGTACCATCCGGACTGACAACCGATTCGACAGTGGCACCAACCAGTTTCCAGGTATAATTGGATCCTGGGGTCGGGGTTGTAGAATAGAATTTACCTGTTTTTGCAAACGAACAAAGAACACTGTCACCAACTGGCTTTTGGGGTTTCAACGTTTGATTAAGAACAAGTTGGATTGAATCCTTCGAACCTACACAGCCAAAAATATTGGTTGGTGTAACCACAATTTTGGCATTTGGATTTGGTCCATCCCAATTCACTGTGATGGCATTTGTACTTGCACCGCTTACCTGAGTTCCTCCTGAAACAACCCATGAATATGTATTTCCGGCAACTGAGTTGTTTACAGAATAATTCACATTTGGCGTAAACGGACAAACTGTTCCACTATACGAAGCAAACGTCATTGCAATTGGACGTGGATTGGTTGTCACAATGGTTGTGTCACTTCTCTTACACTGGGTTTGAGAATTGGTCATCAGAACGACGAGTGTATCTTGTTGTGGTCCACCTGTATTTACCATGGTAAAGAGAGGGTCTGAAATATTGAGGAAATTCAAACCTGAACCTGACACCCAGTTGTAGTTAAAGCCCAGCTGAGAAGCATCCCCAACGCTGATTGATTCTCCTGAACAAATCACTTTGTCTGAACCGGCATTGGCAGATGGAAGTGGATTAACGCGAACCTGAAGAGTCGAAGAATCCCGGCAACCGGTTTGAGTATTCGTTAATATTAATTTGTATGGATTCACTACCACTGTTGATCCGCTGTTAACCAATGTAAGTGGCTGACTGATTGGATTTGAACCAATAAACCCGGTAGTTGGAGTCCAAACATACTGGAGTGGAACTAATCCTGTTCCTGGCCCAATATTTATGGTGTCGTTGGAACAAAGTGAATCAAGACTTCCTACATTCACAACAGGAAGGGGATTCACCAGAATTTCAACTGAATCTTTCTTCTGGCATGTGTTCAACGTATTGATCACGGTGACCACATATTGGACAGTGGCAGAACCTGTTGATGTTGAACTGTTGAACACCGGATTCGAAACATCACTCTGTGACAAATTCGTAGAAGGGCTCCATGAATACGAGTAGCCTGTTTCTGGAGTAACACCCAAATCTATGCCGTTGGTGGCACAAACTTTTGCTGTATCCAAGGCAAATGCAACTGCATTCGGAAGAGGCTTGATGGTCACAATTACTGCATCACTACTGTCGCATTGCGTTGCATTGAGAATATCCGTAACGGTTAAGACGTATGTAACAGTTGTATTAGCGGTACCAGTATTTACCAGACTGAGTTTTGGATTGGCAACATCAGGGTTGGACAAACCTGTTACTGGTGACCAACTATATTTCCGGCCTGCAACCGATGGTAACCCGATCTGAACAGAATCCAGAGAACAAACTTCTTTGTCCGGACCTGCATCAGCATCCGGCAAAGGATTTACTTTTACGTTTACTGACTTATTGTCTTTGCAACCAGTACCGTCATTGTTAACCAGGAGATTAAAGGTATAAATAACGGCTGCATCTGTATTGTTTACAGCCGTAAAAGCAGTAAGAGAGATTGTCGTATCCGCTAACTGTGCTTTCGGAGACCAGGTATACGAATACCCACCCGAAGCCGCCCCTCCTATTCGGATGGTGTCCCGGCTACAAACAGAAGTGTCCGAATAAGCCAAAGGAACAATTGGCAGCGGATTCACCTGAACCATCACAGAATCTGCGTTCTTACAGGTGGTGACGGTATTGGTTACTTTCACTTTGTATGGAAGATACCTTACAGATTGTGTTG
>DAIOVD010000028.1:0-2577 GCA_036759185.1 Catalimonadaceae bacterium
AAATTCAGGGCGTGGCCTTGTATCCGGAAGCAACGGTTCTGGTCAATTTCAAGCGGGTTGCCTTGTATGGCGTTGCGAGTTACCGCACCGATTATGTGTGGGGAAACCGCCAGACCGCTGAAAACCAATTTGACAACCTTCCTACCAAAACGCACAGCACGATGCAGGAAGTCCGTTTGCTGGTTGGGGTTGCGATTGATGTGTGGGACAAGAAATGAGAATTAGGAATTAGGAATTAGGAGTTAAGGGTGAAGAATTGAGAGTTAAGAGTTAAGGGTGAAGAGTGGGGCTGTCTGAAAAGTCGCCGCTCGTAAAACAAGTAATACGATGTGTATTTTCTATGTGACCTATGTTTCTATGTGGTTAAATGACTCATTTAAAACCACATAGAAACATAGAAGCACATAGGGTTTTCATTTGAGAATTTTGATCCTCTACTCAAAAAACAGGGCATCTCACTTTTATGAATAGCCCCCAACTGCCTCTTTTGATGCATACTAACGGTGCAAAGAAACCGTCCTATACCTGCATTCTATTCATAATTTGGCGCTATTGGCGCCACTGTGAGCATCACTTATAACTCATCATTTCCCCCACTTCAGTTGCCTATCTTTGCACGTAAATGAAGTTTGCCGTTGTCGATCTGGAAACCACCGGGGGAAGTGCCCTGCATGACCGCATTGTTGAAATCGGGGTGGTGCTGATGGACGATGGCGTGGAGACCGGACGGTTTCAGAGTCTGGTGAATCCGGGTGTGCCCATTCCCTGGTCTGTTTCGCAGATTCATGGCATCACAAACGATGAGGTGGAAGACGCACCGTCCTTTGATGCGCTGACGGATCAGATTCTGGCCCTCACCGAAGACCGGATTTTTGTGGCCCACAACGTGAACTTCGATTATGGTTTTCTGAAGGAAGAATTCAAACGGCTGGGTCAGGTATTTGACCGTAAGAAAATCTGCTCCGTTCGTCTGGCCAAAAAGCTCCTTCCGGAACTGCGGTCGCACAGTCTCAAAAATCTCTGTCTGTTTTTTGGCATCCACAACGAACGGGCGCACCGGGCCTTGCAGGATGCAGTGGCTACATCGGATATTGTTTCCCGTTTACTGAAAAAAGAAGGCGGGCCTGAAGTCATCAAACTGCTCTTAAACGGACGGTCCGGTATCAACCTTTTACCGCCGAATATTCCGTATGGTCGCCTCGAAACCCTGCCGGAAGCCCCGGGCGTTTACCTTTTCCACGATGCCAAAGGCAAGGTGCTGTATGTGGGGAAAGCCATCAACCTGCGGGACCGGGTGAAACAACATTTCTCCGGCCACACGCACACCAAAATGAAACGGTCCTTTCTCGATTCCATCCACGATCTCAGCTTTGAAACGTCGGGCCACGAAATGATGGCCCTCCTGATGGAAAATGACCTGATCAAAAAGCATTATCCCCGTTACAATTCCACCAACAAAGATTTCCGCCTCAATTTTGGCATCTTCCGCTTCTACGACCAGAAGGGATACTGTCGTTTGGTCGTTGGCAAGACGGGTAAATGGACCCAACCCGAAATTGTGTTCCGCACGCAGGAAGAGGCGACCTTACACCTGTTGAAAACCAGTATGCAATTTGGCCTCTGTCTGAAATTGAATCAGGTACTCAATGTGGAATCGCCTGTTTGCCGGTATGAATCTGAAAATGGTGAAATCTGTCGCATCTGCGGGAAAGAAGCACTTCCGGAAGACTACAACGAAGCAGCCGAAAAAGCGATTTCTGAATCGTTCACCGGCAAGACACTGCTGATCCGCACCGTGGGACGAAATGCGGATGAAAAAGGCGTGGTCTGGGTAGAAAAAGGAAAAATCAAAGGAACCGGATTTGCGCCGGGAGATTCCGAAATCCGGGATTTTGAGGATCTGAAACCGCATCTCAACGCCTATTACGACACCCAGGATGCCCAGAGCATTTTGAAAACCTATCTCGAAAAGGCCCGTCTGGTGGGACGTTTGCCGGACGGAATTCCGGTGATGGAAGTCAGCAACTGACCAAAATAATCCGGTTTTATTACGGAAGGCAACCATCAAAAGAATCGGTCTGTTAACTTGCAGGCCCTTATTTCTATGACCAATTCTGAAATTGTCGAAAAGCTGGATGAAGTGATTTCCTGGATGGAGTTACTCGAACTGAACAGTTTTAAAATCAACACCTTCCGTAATCTGAGTGCACAGGTAGAAAAAACCAGCCGGCCCCTGCGTTTGCACACGGAAGTGGAAATCACTGGTACCTTTTCCAAAACCATGGCCCAGGTGATTCTGTCCCTTTTACAGACGGAAACCTATCCGGAGTTTGATGAACTGGAAAAGCAGATTCCGGCGGGCGTTCGGTCGATGTTGCAGATCAACGGGATTGGTCCGAAGAAAGTCAACACCCTCTGGAAAGACGCCGGCATCGCCACACTGGAAGAACTCAAACAAGCCTGTCTTCGGTCACAGGTTTCGCAGCTGAAAGGATTTGGAGTCAAGATTCAGGACACCATCCTCGGCGGCATTGCCTTTCTTGAAAGTGTGCAGGGAAAATTGCTCATGCATCACGG
>DAIOVD010000028.1:2677-13061 GCA_036759185.1 Catalimonadaceae bacterium
GGTGAGGAAGAATTCTCCAAACAGCAATTCGTACTGAACACAACCGATGAACATTGGCAGGAAGCCAGAAATGCGGGCGTTCCATTGTATACCGTCTGGAAAAAAGGCGGTTATCAATCCGAGGAAGAACTGTTTCAGAAATTGAATCAGCCTTTTGTGCCCGCAGAGTTACGCACCGGAAGTTTTGAATGGAAAGAAGGATTTGAGGAAAAGAAAAATCTCCTTATTCAGAATACCGATCTCAAAGGTTGCATCCACAACCACAGCACCTACAGCGACGGGAAGAATTCGCTCGAAGAAATGGCCCTGTGGTGCATCGACCATGGTCTTCAATACTTTGGCATTGCCGACCACTCCAAAACGGCCCAGTACGCCGGCGGTTTGTATGAAGAAAAAGTAGAAGCACAGTGGTCCGAAATCGATGCCCTCAACCAAAAGCTAGCACCATTCCGGATCCTGAAAGGAATCGAATCCGACATTCTGGGCGATGGCTCACTGGACTACGCCGATGATTTCATAAAAGGCTTTGATTACGTAGTGGCATCCGTGCACTCCGTCCTGAAGATGGACAAAGAAACGGCCACAGCCCGTTTGCTAACAGCAATTGAAAATCCATACACCTGTGTGCTGGGGCATTGCTCCGCCCGGATTCTGCTGAAAAGACCCGGCTATCCTCTCGATTACAATAAAATCATCGATGCCTGCGTCGCCAACCAGGTGGCCATCGAATTGAATGCCCATCCCTCCCGTCTGGATATGGACTGGCAGAATCTGGCACGTGCCCTCGACAAGGGAGCGATCATTGCCATCAATCCGGATGCCCACGAAAAAGAAGGCATGGCCATGATGCAATATGGCGTCTGGCTGGCCCGAAAAGCCGGAGCAACGACATCACAGGTCCTCAATGCCATGGACCTCAATTCCATTTTACAGTTTTTTAATCGCACCAATTCCTGATATGAGCACAAATTGGAAAACCATCCGTCCGGAAGAAACGAGTCTGGGCGCCTTTCACAGTTATATGCTGGCGGCCATAGGTCCCAGACCGATTGCATTTGTAAGTACGATTGATGCAGAAGGCAGGCCCAATCTGGCGCCGTTCAGTTTTTTCAACGCCTTTGGCACAAATCCCGCTACCCTGATTTTCTCACCGGCACGTCGTGGGAAAGACAACACCACCAAGCACACGCTGCACAATGTGGAAGCGATTCCGGAATGTGTGATCAACGTGGTGAATTATGCGATGGTGGAACAGGTATCGCTGGCCAGCACCGATTTTGAGGAAGGCGTCAATGAGTTTGCCAAAGCAGGATTCACACAAGTAGCCTCTCAGTTTGTAAAGCCGTTCCGCGTGGGTGAATCGCCTGCGGCCTTTGAGTGCAAAGTGGAACAGGTGATCAAAACCGGTGATCAGGGAGGAGCGGGAAATCTGGTGGTGTGCCGCATTCTGGCTGTTCATTACCAGGAGCATTTGCTCAACGAGGAAGGAAAAGTGGATCAGTTTAAAATGGATCTGGTTGGCCGGATGGGATATGAATACTATTGCCGGGCCGATAAAAATTCGATATTCGAAGTCCCGAAGCCCCGAACCAAAGACATTCTGGGATTTGACGGACTACCGGTTGCCATCCGGGAATCATCCGTATTGACAGGAAATCAGCTGGCCCGACTTGCAAACTGCAAAGCCTTGCCGGATCCGGAAGTTATTGCCGGTTATCTTCAGAATCGTAGTGCGAATGAATTGAATTTTGACCTGCTGCTACAGGAAGGAATTTCTCATTTGAACGAACTTCGCCTTCAGGAGGGATTGCTTTCCATTTCAGCTGCGTATTCTTTAAAAAACTAAAAAAAGTCCGGTTACTGAACCGATGAAAAAGGTATCTATACCCATACAACTGCTACCCATCGAATGACCATCCTCGATAACTCGATATTTCACTTAACCACCATCCTGCTTTTCCTTTTCGGACTGGGCGCTTTGATCCTGTCCTATATGAAACGAAAGTACGAATACTCTGCCGCTGGGTTCATTGCGGCTCTGATTGGATTCCTTCTGATTGTCTTCATTGCTGTTCTCAACCGGGATATTTTCGTTTTATCCTCCAAAATAGACTACGGTGCCAATTATCTGTTTTCGTTCAGTGTGGTTGCCCTGGGACTTGTCTCTGGCATTGGTCTGACCATTTATTACCTCCACCGGATCATTCCAACGATGTTCATTCAACTGGGCATTCTGTTGTGTTCTGTCCTTATGCTGGTTACATTCGGAAGCAGCATTTCTCAATCCATTGCCAACCAGAAAGCACATAAATCCGAAGATCCTTCAAAGTTTATGAAGGCAGAAGATTTCCAGAAAGGAAGTTCAAATCCAAAACTGTCCAAAGCTGGACAGGACACTGTGAATACCCGGTAATTCCGGTTCGGTCCTTATAAAAACCGCCCCAGGGTTTTTAGCTTTTCACCGGTTTCGATCCACTCTTTTTCAGCGATGGATGCTTTGGTAATTCCGGCACCGGCAAACAGAGTAATGATCCCGTCCTTCATCCGGGCAGCCCGAAGATTCACCACGACTTTTTTGCATTCCGGCTCCAGAATTCCGGAAAATCCTGAAAAATAGGCACGGTTAAAATCTTCATTTTCAAATAACCAGGCAAGTGATTCCAACTTCGGACTTCCACAAACTGCGGATGTCGGGTGAAGTAGATCCAGAATGGGATAGAATTCACCGGAATCAGCACCACAGGCAAAAAAATCAGTCCGGAGATGAATCAGATTTCCTGCCTGAATCGGATACGGGCCTTTTTCTTTGACTTTGGAAATCCCTCTTTCATGAAATGCTTCCCGAATGTAATCTGATACAATGCTCTGTTCATCCAACTCTTTGAATGACCAGAGTGAGACCTCTTCAAAATCTGGCTCATACACACGTGTTCCGGCTAATGCCATAGACCGAATCCCATCAAACTGATTGTAGGCAAGCAATACTTCCGGAGATGCAGAGACCCAAAGACCCTGACCGGGGATATTGAAGATGGAAATATTGGCTTCCGGATAATTGGAAATGACAGAAGTCACAAACGCACCAATCTTACTTTCTTCAAACAGAAAATCTGAACTTCTGCTCACAACGAGCTTCTGGAATGTACCTCTCTTAATTTGAGAAACGGCAGACTCCACTGCTGAGCAGTATTGTTCTTTCAACGTTTCACGCAATTTAGTAGGCCCATCATTCTGGCCAGATTCCGGATTGCCTTTTACAAACCCCGAAACCTGTTCCAATGAAACCATATGGGGCATGAAATATCCAGGTTGTGTCTCCGCATGAAATGGGAAAACACAAAATCCGGACATATCCCGAAAATGGATCAAATCTCCTGGTGATAGAATTACCTGTAGGTCATCTTTTTCACAAGCAGCAAAACGAAACCGTTTCTGATCAGGGAAATACAGGAATCCAAATGCGAGATTCGTCCGATCCATTCCGGCAAGAATATCCGGTAACAATTCCGGTTCGAGATATTCTGTTGGCATGGAGGTTAAAAAATCCTGAGTAGTTGTCAGCATAATACGTTTATAACCCTTAAAATCACCTGAAGGTTTTAAGTTCCGGTGGATACACTGAATTGAACATAGCTTTGGACCGAACGCTTTCTTTTACTTTCAGGTATTTATTGAAATCCTGGTTTACATCTTTAAACCGTCCGATGGTCGAAATTCCATCAAAGAAAAAACCGCCAACGGAACCAAGCAATCCACCAATTCCCAATAGAAGTATGGAATTGGTAGACAAAATGTAATTCGAAGCACCGGTAACATTATACCCCAATTGAAGAGCTCCTACTGCAAGTCCTGCTCCGAAACTGGCTCCGAATAGTTTGCTGGACAGGTTGGGTTTGATTTCAATTGATTTGATCGTTTGTGGGGCAATCTTTTTCACATACCGGCCAAAATCTTTGGGTTTAAAATCTCCCTTTTTCGAGTATAAAAGAAGGGCAGTATCCGAAATCTGGAGCATCCTTCCAGTAAAAATACCCTCTGACGTATTCACTTTCACTGTCCTGCCAGAATTTTCGAAGTAGTTGAATTTACCCTGGGAATAACCAGGAAGCAATTTCCAGTTGACCAAATCTGAACTATCTGCCAGATCTTCAAACCGATCAATCATGATAGTAAGCTGTTCAGCAGCCAGTTTTGAAAACGAGATGGTGGTGTCACTCCCATTGGCCATGCTTACCAACATTTTAACATTTTCAAGGTTGTCTTTCCTGTAGACTACGCTCTTTACTTCGTCCAGTTCCGGAAATACGTTAAAATATTCTACTTCAATCGAATCCAGCTCCTGCCCTACCCGCTCACTCAACACAAAGAGAGGTGGCTCATCCGTCTGAGCTTTAGCATCCAGCTGCACACATAACCAGCTCAGAAGGATAAACAGCCTGGGAATTACCGCTACAGGAAAAGAGATAAGACCGTTAATTGAAATAGTCTGCATAGATTTGTCCGAAACTTCGAAGAAATACCTGATTTAGCGAAATGTTTTTCAAAGCTTTTCCTGACATTGTTCATCCTACCAAATTCAAAAAATTGCGCATCAAACACTTACAGATAATTGTCGTCTCACTTTTTGTTTTGATTTATTCGTCAGGCATCAATGCTCAAACTGTTGAAATAAACGAGGCATCCGGCTCAATCAAAGATAAGTCGCTTAAAGGCTTCGTTGTTTGTTTGGAACTGGATGTTAAATCGGTTGATATAGGCTGGTCCCGATACATGAAATCTCTTGGCAAATTCGAAACAGTGGAAAAACAAGCGGTTGAAGGTCTGAATCTCATTCTACCAGCTATTTCTTCAGACGCAGTTGATTTCTATTCAAAAGTGACAGTTTCTCCCCGGTGTATTCAAATTTTCATGGGCGCATTGCGTGCTGGTTCAAATCTGGAATTACCGGAAGAGCAGAAAGACAAGGTCCGAAAGATGTTGTATGATTTTGCCATTGAACAATACCGTCAGGATTTAATCAAGCAAATCAGTGAAGCAGAGCGAGTGGTGAATCTCGCAGTGAAGGCGCACGACAAACGAACCAATGAAGGAGAATCCCTCCGGTCTAAAATTACCAGGAACAAAAAAGAAAAGCTCCGTTTACTTAAAGACCTGGAAGACAATAGCAACAACCTGAGAAAACTAAGAGCCGATTCCGTTCAGAACGCATCGGAACAGGAAACGGCACTGGAAGAGATTAAAAAGGTCCGTCAGATTGCTGAAGAGAAAAAACTGAAGCTTGGTCAGGTAAAATGATCCCAAAGATCAGGGCAACACCGTCAGTGCCTTGTTGATTCGACCAACAGCGTTTTCTTTACCAAGTAGTTCAATGATGGTCATGAGGTCTGGTCCGGCACCATTGCCAGTCAAAGCGACACGAAGCATCTGAAGCACTTTCCCTGGTTTAATCCCCAGGTTTTCCATTTCACTGTTGAAAAAATGCTTGATAGAAGCAGCATCCCATTCAACCAGATTTTGTAATAAACCTGCAAAATGTGATAACCCCTTCCTGGCATCTTCATTCCATTTTGAGGCAACGACGGCTTCATCATAGGAATCCGGTGAGGAAGCAACTGCCTGGATTTCAGAAACCACATCCTTCAGAAAAGTAGACCGTTCTTTCACCAGGTGAATCCACTTCGATAGATTTTCGTCAGAGGCATTCAAGCCTGCCTTTTCCACAACAGGACGGACGGAATCAACAAAATAGGTCTCCGGTCTCAGCTGCAGATAATGATGATTGAACCATCTGGCCTTCTGAATATCGAAACGGGTACCTGCTTTGCCAATGCGCTCAATTGAAAAGGCCTCAACAAGCTCCTCAAGAGAAAACATTTCCTGTTCTGTTCCGGGATTCCATCCCAGAAGGGCAAGAAAATTCAGAAGGGCTTCAGGAAGGTATCCTTCTTCTTTGTAACCGGCAATATTGATACCCCTCTGTTCATCAAACCATTGCAGAGGGAACACAGGAAAACCATGCGCCTCTCCATCACGCTTTGATAGCTTTCCATCTCCGGTTGGTTTAAGAAGCAATGGCAAATGTGCGAATTGGGGCATTCTGTCTTCCCACCCAAAAAAACGATACAGCAAAACATGGGTTGGAGCGGAAGGAAGCCACTCTTCACCTCTGATCACATGGCTTATGTTCATCAGATAATCATCCACTACGTTTGCCAGATGATAAGTTGGCATGCCATCACTCTTCAGCAAAACTTTGTCATCCATAGTTGAGGTGTGTACCATCACCCAGCCACGAATCAAATCATTGATCCTGATTTCATCTTTCTTAGGAACCTTTAACCGGATGACGTACGGAGTTCCATTCCGAAGCATCTCATCGGTCTCCTCTTTTGTCAAGGAGAGGCTGTTTCGCAGATTCATGCGGGTTGCTGCATTGTACTGAAATGTGTTATCTGGCACAGATTTACGTGCCGCATCCAGCTCATCCGCTGTATCAAATGCATAATACGCACAGTCTGAATCGACCAGTTGTTTAGCATACCCTGCATAAATATCCATCCGCTCAGATTGTTTGTACGGGGCATGTGGCCCTCCAACCAGTGGACTTTCATCGGCAGTCAGACCCAGCCATTCCAGGGAATCATAAATATATTGCTCAGCGCCTGGCACGAACCGGGTCTGGTCGGTGTCTTCAATGCGAATAATAAATTTCCCACCTGCCTTCCTGGCGATGAGGTAATTATAAAGGGCGGTCCGGACGCCACCTATGTGAAGGGAACCGGTTGGACTTGGGGCAAAACGTACGCGTACTTCTCTCATTGTCAGAATGTCGGTCAATAAAATGTGAACTCAAAAAAAAACCCTTGAAATCAAGGGTTTAAAATTCTTACCAGCTTGCTTTCACAATGCCGGGGATCTTACCGGCACTTGCCAGCTCCCGGAAGGTAACGCGGGAAATTCCAAATTTCCGCATGTAACCTCTTGGACGTCCAGTCAATTTACAGCGATTGTGCAAACGGATTGGAGATGCATTCTTCGGAAGTTTATCAAGACCAAGATAATCACCAGCAGCTTTCAAAGCAGCACGTTTCGCTGCATAGCGGGCTACAGTGGCTTCTTTTTTGCGCTCTCTGGCTTTAATCGATTCTTTTGCCATGGTGATTATTTATTAATGTTAGCGAAAGGCATTCCTAATAATTTCATGAGTTCGTAGCTTTCCTCATCGGTTTTGGCAGTCGTTACAAACGTAATGTCCATACCGGTGATTTTTGAAATTTTCTCGATTGAAATTTCAGGGAAAATGATTTGCTCTTTAACACCGAGGGTATAGTTACCACGACCGTCAAAGCCTTTTTCATTTACACCTTTAAAGTCACGCACCCGAGGAAGAGCAACAGCAGTCAAACGATCAAGAAACTCATACATTCTATCTCCGCGAAGTGTAACTCTGGCTCCGATTGGCATGTTCTCACGGAGTTTAAAGTTTGAAATCGCATTTTTTGATTTCGTGGCAACCGCTTTCTGACCAGTGATCAGACCAAGTTCCTCGACACCAACATCAACTAGTTTCTTATCAGCCACAGCTGCACCGATTCCTTTGTTGATGGAAATTTTGGTAATTTTTGGTACCTGCATAATGGATTTGTATTGAAACTTTTCCATCAGGCCAGGAACAACTTTATTGAGATAAATCTCTTTTAAACGTGGTATAGCCATTATTTTACAAGTTCATTGTTTGACTTAAAGTACCGCTGAAGTTTGCCTGTGGCATTCTCCTTACGGCCGGTTCTTTCACCTTTTCCGGTAGCAGGATTAACGAGAAGAAGGTTAGAGATATGAATCCCGGCTTCTTTCTTAATAATTCCACCACTCTGAGGATCTCCGGCAGTCGGTTTTTTGTGACGGCTAACAAGGTTAAGACCATCTACAATTGCACGACTTTTCTCGGTATCGACTTTTAATACGACGCCGGTCTTACCCTTATCGTCGCCACTGATCACCTGAACGGTGTCTCCTTTTTTGATATGAATCTTTGCCATCTTACAAAACCTCAGGGGCCAAAGAAATGATTTTCATAAACTGCTTTTCCCGAAGTTCTCTAGCTACAGGTCCGAAAATACGGGTACCTCTTGGCTCGTCGTTATTGTTCAACAACACGGCTGCGTTGTCTTCAAATCGGATATATGAACCATCTTTTCTGCGAACTTCTTTTTTCGTCCTTACAACTACCGCTTTTGTAACGGTTCCTTTTTTCAGGTTGCTGCTGGACAACGAAGACTTAATGGTAACAACAATTTTATCTCCAACTGATGCATACCTTCTTTTTGTTCCGCCCAATACCCGGATCACCAAAACTTCTTTGGCGCCACTGTTATCGGCAACTGATAAACGCGATTCCTGTTGTACCATGATTACTTCGCTTTTTCTAAAATTTCAACTAATCTCCAACGCTTTCTTTTACTCAAAGGACGCGTTTCCATTATTTTCACCAGGTCTCCGGCGCCGCATTCGTTGTTTTCATCATGGATCACAAATTTCTTGGTACGGGTTAATACCTTACCATATTTGGCATCCTTGAAACTTCTTTCTACCGATACGGTGGCAGACTTCATCATCTTATCGCTTACTACGCGACCGACCCTGACTTTTCGTTCGTTTCTTTCCATTGCTTTATTTTCCAGAAGAAAGATAAGTGTTTATTCTTGATATGTCACGACGGATCGTACGGATCTGAAGTGGATTCTCCAGGTTGGTAACACCATGAGCAAATTTCATTTTTGCATACAGGGCGCTTAATTCAGCCAGTTTTGCCTGAAGCTCTTCAGACGAAAGGCCTTGAAAATCTTTCTTTTTCATTCTTATTCTGCGTAATCAGGTCGGGTTACAAACTTAGTTCGGATCGGAAGTTTCTGTGAGGCAAGTCGCAAAGATTCCTGAGCCTGAGCCAACGGAACTCCCGTTGATTCGAAAATGATGGTTCCTGGTTTTACACAGGCTACCCAATATTCCGGTGCTCCTTTACCTTTACCCATACGTACCTCAGCAGGCTTTTTCGTAATAGGCTTGTCTGGGAAAATACGAACCCAAACCTGACCTTCCCTTTTCATTGCACGGGTTACGGCAATACGAGCGGCTTCGATCTGACGGGCTGTAATCCAACCTGTCTCAAGTGATTTTATAGCGAAGCTTCCGAAATCAACGGAAAATCCTCTGGTAGCGAGTCCACGTACACGCCCCTTTTGTTGTTTTCTAAACCTGGTTCTTTTCGGCTGTAACATTATCGTCTGATTTTATCGTGAACCTTCATTTTTTCTTCCGCCTCCGCCACCGCGTCGGTCACCTCCACGGCCACCTCCGCCGCGGTTGTCACGGTCGCCACCACGGCGATCGTTTCTACGATCTCCACCTCCTCTTCTGTCGTTGTTATCATTACCATTGCTGGCAAGTGATGTAATTCCGGCATTTGGAGAAAGATCTTTTTTACCAAAGACTTCGCCTTTGAACACCCATACTTTGATACCGATCTTTCCGTATGCGGTTAACGCTTCAGAAATTGCATAGTCGATATCGGCACGAAGTGTGTGCAAAGGAATACGTCCTTCTTTGTATTGTTCTGAACGAGCCATCTCAGCACCACCCAGACGTCCGGATACTTTCACTTTGATACCCAAAGCACCGGCACGCATTGTTCCTGCGATGGCCTGCTTCATAGCACGACGGAAAGAGATCCTCGCTTCCAACTGCTGAGCAATGCTCTCACCTACCAATCGGGCATCCAGTTCAGGACGTTTGATTTCAAAGATGTTAATCTGAACATCCTTGCTGGTGAAGCGCTTAAGCTCTTCTTTGATTTTATCTACTTCAGCACCACCCTTACCGATTACAACGCCTGGTTTGGCTGTGTTGATCGTAAGTGTAACTCTCTTCAGTGTTCGTTCGATAATGATTTTCGATACACCGCCCTTGTTAATTCGACGGCCCAGGTAGGTGCGGATTTTATCGTCTTCAACGATTTTATCGGCATATGTCTTGCCACCGAACCAGTTGGAGTCCCAACCTCTGATGATACCAAGACGGAAACCTATTGGATTAGTTTTCTGACCCATATTATGCTTTAGAATCTACGGCTAGAGTGATGTGATTAGAACGTTTGCGAATCCGGTGGGCACGACCCTGAGGAGCAGGACGCAATCTTTTCAGAACACGACCACCGTCCACGAATACGCGGGTAACATGAAGATTGGCATCTTCAATGGAAAGATCCGGATTTTTCGCCTGCCAGTTCGCAATGGCAGAACGCAAAAGCTTGTCTACATACACAGAACCAGCTTTATCCAGAAACTGCAGCGTGCTGAGTGCATTTGCTACAGGCTTATTACGGATC